>JAFUZZ010000031.1 GCA_017476325.1 bacterium
CGCGAAAGATACCCTTTGTATTGGTGGGCTCCTGCACCGCCGGCAAATTTTTGATTGGAAACATCATGCTTTAGTGTTAATATCTTACGTCAAAAATTTGCGAAATAGGCGGTCTCTTTTGCTCCCCCTCAGGGGCTTCACCCTCGCGGAAGTTCTGATTACCTTAGGTATTATCGGTGTCGTTGCGGCACTTACTATTCCGACACTAATTTCAAATAACAACAAACGTATTGTCGAAACTCGTCTTGCAAAATTTTATTCAACAATAAATCAAGCAATAGAACTCTCCGAAGTCGAAAATGGGGATAAAACAAAATGGGATTTATTATCTACAAACGCTGATGATAACATCGCTTGGTTTAATAAGTATTTAGAACCATACCTTAAAACAACTAAAGTTGTTGCTGAAAATGGAGGCTCTAGCATTTATTTTCCTGATGGAAGCATGTCAAGATTTAGTATCAACGGATGGTATTTTTATCCAAAAGCCAATGATTACGGAAAACAAACAAGTAAACAAGTTTCATATATGTTTAACTTTAGACCCAGATGCTACGTTGGTCAGGATGAGGTGTGTAAATATCATTTGAATAAAGGTTTAGAACCATATAAATTTGAGTGGGACGGAACAGAAGAGTCTTTAAAAAATCATGCAAGTTTTGGTTGTTATAGTGAAACATCTTCTAGTCATAATTATTGTACCGCTTTAATTCAAATGCACAACTGGAAAATCCCTGACGATTATCCGTTAAAATTTTAAGCGAATAAAGCGCTCCATTATGGGGCGCTTTTATTTTTATAAATTGCAAATTTATAATGTTTAATATAAAATTACTTTGTAAAATTAAACGGAGGATATATTTATGGGTATAATGGATGGGAAAAAAGGCGTTATTTTCGGCGTGTCAAATAAGTTTGGGATTGCTTACGGGATTGCAAATGCTTTGCACGAACAAGGTGCGGAAATTGCTTTTACTTACGCAAATGAGGCAATGGAAGGTCGTGTAAGACCAATCGCTGAATCAATGAATGCTAAAATTATCATGGAATGCGATGTTACTAACGAAGAGCATATCAAAGCGGTTTTTGCCGAATGCGAAAAAGTTTACGGCAAGATTGATTTTGTTGTGCATGCTGTTGCTTTTGCAAATAAAGAAGATTTAATGGGTGAGTTTGTTAATACATCATTAGAGGGTTGGAACCTTGCTATGGGAGTAAGTGCATATTCTCTTGTCGCAATTACAAGAAACGCACAGCCTGTTCTTAATGAGGGTGGTTCTATTTTTGCCTTGTCTTATCTTGGGGCTGAAAAAGTAGTTACAAATTACAACATCATGGCGATTGCAAAATCCGCTCTCGAATCAAGCGTAAGATATTTGGCTTATGATATGGGCAAATATGGAATAAGGGTTAATGCTATTTCGGCAGGACCTGTTAAAACACTTGCCGCAAAAGGTATTTCCGGGTTTGATAAAATGCTTAAAGCCGCTGTTGCAAAATCCCCTTATCACAGAAATGTTTCTACAGATGAAATCGGTAAAACCGGGGTTTATCTTGCCTCCGATTTGTCAACGGGTGTAACGGGTGAAGTTATTCACGTGGATTGCGGATGCCACATGGTTTATGCTTCTGACGAAGAAATGAGAATTATGTCAGAAAAGGCATAATATTTTTATTGCTTAATTTTTTTATTATTGAGTGACTCATCAAACGAGTCACTTTTTTATCAAAAAAATTTGACATTAAAAATAATATCATTAAATATTTCATGTACCATTCAAACAGATGATTTCAAACTAAGATAGTGTTGATATAATCAAAGAGAATGATGTGTGAAAAGGTAGGGTGTTAATTAAAAATGTTTTCAAGTATGATACAAAGTTTATTATCATCAGGCGGACAGCAGGCAACAATTCAACGTGCAATGCAGTTGCAAAACCATGTAAACAGTTATAACAATCCAAAAGTACAGCAGGCTCAAATCGGAGCATATCCGACTCCAAATCCTGTAAAGACAGCACATACAACATCCTTCAAAGATGTTTTATCAACAACTCAAACCACAGATTTTGGTTCATTAACAGGCGTTTTAAATAAAAAAGTTCAGGCAGAAGTTGCCGTAAAACCCGTTTTGAGAGGGGAAAAAGTTTCATCAAATTCTAATGTAAAGGCGGACAAAGCCTATATAATGGACATTGTATCTAAAATTTCTCAAAAACATGGTGTAGATGAAAAGTTGGTAAAAGCCTTGATAAAACAAGAATCAGGATTTAATCCGAATGCAAAATCAAAAGTCGGAGCAATGGGTCTAATGCAATTAATGCCTGCAACAGCTAAGGGATTGGGAGTAAAAAATCCTTACAATCCTGTTGAAAATGTTGATGGCGGCGTTAGATATTTGAAAAGTATGTTAGACAGATATAACGGTAATGTGGTGCTTGCACTGTCCGCATACAATGCAGGTCCCGGAAATGTTGACAAGTATTCCGGCATACCGCCGTTTGCGGAAACTCAAAATTACGTAAAAAATATTTTAGCAAATTATTTGTAACTTTTTATAATTAGCACTCCACTCATAAAAATACGGGCTTGTGAAAGCCCGTTTTTATTATTTTATTAGTCACATTTTGTTTTTCCATTCCAAGAGAGGTCTGAACAGTGAATATAGTCCATGTTGTCATTGTGTAATATCCATTTTGCACAACTTGCACCATTAACATCATTATCAATTATTTTTTTATCACAAAGTTTAATCGTTGTACCATCATCGGGATATTCAGGATCATTATTTCCACGTTTCATAGAGAATGCTCCGTCATTAATAATAGGGTTATATAAAAATATATCTATTCCTTGAGTGTTTGGACCAGCGGTACCATTTATATCAATTCTGAATTCTATATTGCTTCTGGTCTCATTTGAATAAAAACTGATTGATGCACCGTCAGTTAGCACTGCTTTGGTATAATATCTGGTATTGGTGTCAATATTTAGCCAATTTGAACCATCTAAAGATTTGACAACTACATCTGCCCAGCAGCCTTTTTCTCTACCGCAATACTTACTTATATTTAGGTAAGGGCTTATATAATTATATAAATCTTCGGAACTTGTTCCGTTATATTTTCCATTATTTGCATAAGCCAATTTCCATGCGTTACTCAATACTGAATAATATTTTTTTACTTTTGCAACCGTTTCTCGTTCATTTGTTTTTTGCATTAATGTCGGTATTGTTAATGCAGCTACTAACCCGATAATTCCAAGTGTAATTAAGACTTCCGCTAATGTAAACGCAAATTTTTTTTTCATATTTTATCCTCCTGTTTTGTGTAAAATGTCAAGAAAAAAATTTTTTCTTACATTTTATATTAACTTATTTTAGATAAAATGTCAATAATTATCTTTTAATTAACATTAAATGTAATTAATTTTTGACATAAAATACGATTTAATATTAATATGGACATAAAACAGAAACTTGGCAGAAGAATAAAAGAATTACGTTTGCAAAGAAATATTTCTCAAGAATACATGGCAGAGAAATTAGATGTGAATCCGTCACACTATTCGCGTATTGAAACGGGCTATTCATATCCGCGTGCAGAGAATCTTGATAAGATTTGCGAAATTTTAAATGTTTTACCGAAAGATTTATTTGACTTTGAGCATCATAAAGATATTAAACAAATACAAACAGAACTACACAACATCATTGACAACGATGAAGAACTTACCTCTCAAATTTATAAATTTGTAAAGATTTTTAATGGATAGCAATATTATTTTTTGTTGTTGTCCATATATATATTGACAATTTTAAAAAATATCGTATAATTATATTGTGAGTAAAGTAGAAAAAATTATTGAAAATTTTCGGTTATCTCAATATGGACATACATTTGAAGAATGTAGAAAAGTCCTTGAGTATATCGGATTTGTCGAAAAATCATCCAAAGGTTCGCATCATAAATTTCAGAAGATTGGATTAGACAGACCCTTTATACTGGCAAAACATCACCCTATTGACCCTGCGGCGATAAATGAAATATTAAAATTTTACGACAAGGAGTTATCAAAATGAAGAAAAAAGATTTGACTTATTATCTAAATTTACCGTGGCAATTTGAGTTTACGAAACACCCGGACGGAAAGTTTTCGGCCAGAGTAGAAGGGCTTTCATGCTATTCCGGCGGTGATACTCTGGAAGAGGCGTCACGTGAAATACAAGAGGCTTTGAAATTTTACATCGAAAGTTGTTTGGAAGATAATCTTCTTATTCCCGAGCCTGATTTAATGGCAGCAGCAAGCGGTAAAATAAGTGTAAGAACATCAAAAGCAACTCACCTTAAATTAATTAAACTTGCTGAGCGAGAAAATGTATCCGTATCGCATCTTGTAAATGATGCAATAATTAAGCAATACGGCTAGAGAGAATTCGGACAGTATTGCTTAATATATTTTAATACATTGCAATAATTTCATTAATGCCTTTTTTAGCGACATTGAAAATTTGCATTAATTGTTCTTGTTCGTAAGGTTCACCCTCGGCGGTTGTCTGAAACTCAATAATTTTACCGCTTTTTGTTAAAACAACATTTGAATCAACCTGAGCGGAAGAATCTTCTTCATAGTTCAAATCGAGTCGAACCTCTCCGTCAACAATTCCTGCAGATATTGCGGCAATAGGTTCTATAATCGGATTTTCTTGTAATTGCCCGTTTTTCAGAAGTTTTTCAACGGCGATTTTAAGAGCCAAAAACCCTCCGCAAATGCTCGCAGTTCTTGTTCCTCCGTCAGCCTGAATTACATCGGCGTCAATGATTATTGTCATATCAGGCATTTTTGTCATATCAACACATGCTCTCAAACTTCTGCCGATTAACCGTTGAATTTCTTGGGTTCTGCCTGAAACACTTGTTCGCTCACGTTTGCAACGTGTACTTGTTGATGATGGCAAAAGAGAATACTCTGCCGTTAGCCATCCGCGTATATCGTCTTTTTCCATCCATTTTGGTTTTGAAAAATCAACTGATGCCGTTGTTATGACTTTTGTGTTTCCAAACTCAACCAAAACTGAACCGAGCGCATTTTTTGTGAAATCTCTTGTAAATTTAATTTGTCTTGTTTCGTCGTTTTTTCTTTCTGTTCTCATTTCTGTTTCCTTATCTGCCTGAATAATCCCAAATGTATATTTGTCCGCAATGTTTGCAAACAGCATGTTCATTCATAAAAGCCAAATCCGGGATGAAAGTATATCCGTCAACAGAGATTTCAAGTTCATTTTGAGTATTATATTTTTGTTCGAAATTCCTTGCGCCTTGATAATCAGGAGAAAACATAAGTTCGAATTTATCCACGGATTTGCATTTTGTACAAATAAACACTGTTTATTTCTCCTCTGCTCGTTGAAGTAACCTTTTGTCGATTTTAGATTTTGCTTTGACATTCTTTTTATACCACAAACCCCAACAAATTGAACGCATTGGAAGTGTTAATCCTAAAATTATAAAGTTTGCAAACGATAAAACGATTTGTTTTGCAAGCATCAGTGAATTAATTTCTGTCGGAATCTTCCTGTTAATTTCCGAAAGCGGTAAAAGTACCGTTACGCTGTCAAAAGGTATTGCCAAATATCCGAGTATTTTTGTAATGCTTAAAAATTGTTCACAAATAAACGGTAAAAACCAATTAGTGAAGAGTCCGATTAAAAGTAGTAATAAAAATGTTTGTCCGAATTTTCCTTTAATAATTTGGAAACTTCGTTTAAAACAACCAATAACGCCTTCATCGGGTTCAAAAACAAAAACTTGAAATACTAAAATCCAATAAACAAACAGTATTGCCCCAAAAATCCAAAATATAGGTATTAAAGCAATGAGGGTTAAAATACTTATTACAAACCAAACTCCGATAAACTTTGCGGTTTTTCGTGTAATAACTTCGTTATGAGCGGGAAAGTCATATATTCTGCCGGATTTAATCAAACCATCAAGCATTGAATTTATTGCACCATACGCTACAAGATATTCCCAAAACGCTTTTAACATAACAAAAAAACCCGGCAGCGTTATTAAAAGCAAAATTAAAAATATGATCGAAAAGTTGTTCATCAGGTTATTTTGGAGCATTTTGGGTAAATAGGTTATATAGGCAAAAGAAATACCTATTATCCATAGTAAACCCAGAACCTGTCCAAAAACAGGAAATGCCATATATCTTAAAAAACTTGTAAAGTTGCCTGAATACAATTTAAGCGACTGCCAAAATATTTTAAAAATTTCTTTCATTACTTTAACCTCGTTCGTATTATAATATAAAAGGGCTAAATATGATAGAAACTTTTAAAAAAGAAGATTTTTACAATAGTGTGGATTTACATGTTCACTCATCGTTTTCTGACGGATTGTCAAAGCCTGAACGTATTGTGGAACAGGCAAAAGCTAAAGGATTAAAACATATTGCGATTTCGGATCACAACACATTGAGAGCGTATTATGAAACGGATATTTTGAAAGATTCTTTTGTTATTCCGGCTGTGGAATTTGATTGTTGGTGTGCAACTGTATTTTATCATCTGCTTGCTTATGAAATAGATATCCACAGTGATGTTTTAAAACCATTTTTGGCAAAAAATGAAAGACAAACAAAAACAGATATAGTAAGATTATTTTCATTCCATCGTCATCCCAAACGCTTAATTGCCGCAATACATGCTGCGGGCGGGTACGCGGTTTTAGCGCATCCTGCATGCTGCACCACCTTAAATCTTGAGCGTTTTGTAAAAAAACTTGTCGGATACGGACTTGACGGGATGGAGGTTTATTATCCTTATTCTTTGCGATTGAGTAAAGTTTTCCGATGTGCTTCGTATGAACGTATAGAAGATATAGCGGACAAGTATGGTTTAATAAAAACCGGGGGAACTGACTTTCATGGAGAGAGATATTTATAAAAAAAAGGATTTTTCCGTTTGAAAAAATCCTCAAATCTACTTCCTAAAATTTTCTTAAATTCAACAGCAAAGAATTAAATTCCAACGCTTCTGAATTCGGTCATTGATTTGTTTGCCGTACTGTCCAAACAAACTTCCAATGCTCTTTCGACGCACATTTTGATTTTGCTCAAATCGTCCATCAAGAGAACATTTCTTTCAGTAACATCCTTGTTGATTGCTTTTTCGAATAGTTCCCTATCGAATTTGAAATTTGACATGCTTGTTTCTCCTTGACACTAACCTAACTCTCTCTTTTAATTAATCGTCATTTTTTAATAAAACTTTAATAAAGAATTGAAATTTATTAATAAAATTTAACAAAAATATTTTTTACAATATAGGGCATAATATATGGCACATGGGGTTGCGGAATTTTGAAACATGTTATATAATAATGGAGTAACCAACAAATTGGAGGATAAACTTATGAACAACTTTTTAACCCGACC
>JAFUZZ010000032.1 GCA_017476325.1 bacterium
GACGTAAGATATTAACACTAAAGCATGATGTTTCCAATCAAAAATTTGCCGGCGGTGCAGGAGCGCACCAATACAAAGGGTATCTTTCGCGTTTAATGCGGACTTTAAATGACGGTCATTAACAGATTCTGAACCCGCATTCGGCGTTTCAGAATGACGGGTTTTTGATGCCCCATTAAAATTTTCAAGAGCAAAATCCGCGTCTTTACTAAGATTGGAACCTAACGCCCCAAAATTCTGAGAGCCTAAATCCGCGTCCTCTCTAACGTTGAGACCTAACGCCCCCTTATCCTCGAGAGCAAAATCCGCTCCTTGACTACCTTTGGAACCTAACGCCCCACAATTCTGAGAACCTAAATCCGCGTCCTCACTAGTGTTGAGACCTAACGCCCCCTTATCCTCGAGAGCAAAATCCGCTCCTTGACTACCTTTGGAACCTAACGCCCCCAAATCCTGAGAACCTAAATCCGCGTCCTTACTAAGATTGAGACCTAACGCCCCCCCCCCCTAGTCGGGTGAATAAATTCTTCATAAGTTTATCCTCCAATTTACTAATTACTTCATTATTATAACCCATGTTTCAAAATTCCGCAACCCCTATATAAAAAAATTATGTTACAAAACTATTCCTCAATTTTATCAGGCAAATATTTTACCAAAACAGATGCTATAGCAGGCAAAATTGCAAGAGTTACTAAAATTTCCATAATGCCGACTCTTTCAGCAACAACTCCCAAAATCACTAAAAGCACTGCAACCAACCCCCATGTAAATCCGTTAATAATCCCCGATACAATGCTTTTATATTGTGGTAATGTTTTTTGAGCCATAACTATTGTAACGGGCTGAGCAAATGCGGTTAAAAATCCGACTGCCACAAAAACACACAATGCAAATATCGGCAAAATCTTATATGTCAGGGCGTAAACAATCATTAACGGAAACGTAATTGTCATTGATGAGTAAAATACAAACTTGGCTCCTAATTTTTTCTCAAACCGGTGACTCAGAAGCGAGCCAATACCACCCGCAAACAAAAATAAAAACATAGAAAATCCTATATAAACAGGACTATATCCAAAATCTTTCCATAAAAACGGCATCATAATCGAACAACTGCTTTGAATTAACGTTTTCATTAATCCCATAGTCAATAAAATCAGCATCGTTTTGTTATTGAAAATATCTCTGAAAGCGGAAAAAATATTTCTGTTTTTAACAGCGTTCTCAGTAATTTGAATTTTAGGGACACAAATAAACATCAAAAATGCCATCACCAAACCAATACAAGATATAAAAAGCAATTTTTCCGCACCCAAAAACTGAAAAATACTTGAAGAAATAATCGGTCCGAAAGCAAATCCGATTGTTCCAAACGTTACGAAAATACTCATATTATATACGGAATTTTTATTCGAAAAATAAGGAACCAACCCCATAGCCTGAGGATGAAACATGCTTGTGCCTAAATTTCCAAGAAGAATTAAAATACATAATAACCCAAAACTATTAACATTTGCCGCCAAAGGATACGATAAAGCCCCCAGTATGAGCCCCCAAAAAATAAGACTTCGTTTTTTACTAATATCCGCAATATATCCGAAAAGAGGTTGAATTGTTGACGCAAGTGCTTGCGAAACACTCATTACCATTGTTGCAACTGCAAGCGAAAACCCTATTTTTACCGCAATAAAAGGCATTAACGGGCTTAAAAATCCTGAATATATATCCGTAATTCCATGTGCACAACTCAGCCAGCAAACAGCTTTTTTTGACTCACCTTGCTCATAATTTGTCATTATTTAAGAACCTCAATGGTTTCACACTCATTCATATACGGAAGATGTGCTTCTGTAATAATTTCTCCCGGAACAAGAATTGCAATTCCCGGAGGACATTGAGCAACAATTTCTCCCGCAATTCGCCCTACACATTCCGATTTTGATATAACTTCTTTTTCCGAATAAAATGCATCTTGCAAGTTCATTTTAATTTCCGGAATTAACATCGGCATGTGCAAAGTTCTCTCTTCATAAACTTTTCCTGTATAATCGGTTTGAGAAATCGTTTCTAAACATTTAGCCAAATATTCAAAATCACTGCGGCTGTTTCCTATGTTTGAAAGTATCAAAAGCCCAACATCTGATGCAGATTCAACCTCAATGTTAAAATCGTATTCCAAAATAGCTTCAAGACGTTTTCCCGAAATTCCGTCTGCCTTGATAAATATTTTTGTAATATCAGTTTGATATTGTGAATTTGGTTTAAGTGAATGAAGGTTTGGAAGTTCATCAATAAAGTTTCTCAAAAATTTTGCATTTTGAATAGCGTTTTTAATTTGATTTTTACCCTCAATACTTGAAAGATGGTATCTTGCCGCATCAAGACTGGCTAAAAGCAAGATTGACGGAGTCGTTGTATGCAGCAACATCAATGATTTTTCGATAAAATCTTCATTAATTTTTGAATTTTTACCTATATGCAGCATTGAACTTTGTGCAAGACTTCCGCCTGTTTTATGAAGAGAATTTACGACAACGTCAGCACCAAGCGAAAGAGATGACGGAGGTAATTCATCGTTAAAATTCCATAAGCAACCGTGTGCCTCATCAACCGCAAGCGGAACACTATACCTTTTGCATATTTTGGCAATTTGTTCAATATCGGAAACAACACCCTCATAAGTCGGATTTGTAATCCAAACCAGTGCAACATCCTCATTTTCTTTTAACAGTTTTTCAATATCTTCGGGATTAACATTTCCCCAAAGCCCCCATTCCGAAAGTTTTTGAGGAATTACCCAAAGCGGTTCGGCTCCCGAGGCGATTAATCCTGTCATAACCGAGCGGTGACAGTTTCTGTTTACAATAACCTTTTGTCCCTTTTTGGTCAGTCCCATTGCAATGGCAATATTCCCTATGGTCGAACCGTTAAGCAAAAAAAACGTTCTTCTTGCTCCAAATGCTTGTGATGCAAGAATTTCCGCCTCTTTAATTGCTCCTGTTGACGGGGTAAGTGTTCCCAAATTGTCAAACTCATCAGTTGTATCGAGGTTGAGGACTTTATCTCCGACCAAATCTTTAAATCTTTTACATACTCCGCCTCCATGGGTGTGTCCGGGAATATGAAACTGGTATGTCGGATTTTTAACAAATTCTTCAAGTGCTTTCAATATTGGAGCGTTATTTTTTTCCACCTGATTTTTAATTCCTTTACCTTAATACGCATTTTCTATAACCGAAAAAATTCTGTCAGTTATGTTTTGAATATATCCGACTTCAACGAGTCCGTTGATTACAACATCGGAAATTTCTTGAGTAGGACGGATGTAAAGTTGTGCCGTACGGTTTACATCTTTATATTGAGAATCAGCGGCTTCGCCGGTTTTTCCTCTTGATGCGGCACGTTTATACCAACGGGTTTTTAAAACATCAAGCGGAGTTGAAACATAAACTTTAACATCCACGATATCACGCATTGTTTCATGCAAGACAAACAAACCCTCTGTAAGAAGTATTCTTGCCGGTTTTTTAATTTCACCGTCAGGAAAAGATTCACATGTTACAAAATCGTATCGCGGAGAAACAACGCTTTCACCTTTTTTTAAAGCAACAAGGTGTTGTTTCATCAAATCTAAATTAATTGCATCGGGAGTATCAAAACTAAAACCTGTTCTGAACAAAGCCTCATAACTTCCCGCCTCTTTAAGTTCTCTCGACGTATCTTTGTAGTAATCATCACATCTGATTACACTGTAAATACCTTCAATTTTATCTTTAACACAGGCACGCACAGTCCAGTCAACAAAAGTTGATTTGCCTGACGCAGATTCTCCGGTAATTCCGATTAGAATTGTTTTAATTTTCTTTTGAACAACTTTTCTCGCAATATTTTCTAAAAAACCGTCTTTAAGATGAAGAAAAAGCGGTTGTTTTTCTTTTTTATCCTGTTCAATAATTTTATTAAGAGAGTCCACAATGCTCGTTACTAAATCATCTTCATAACGGTTGGAGTAAAAATCATAACTTGTTAAATCAAAACCTTGAGTCATTTTTCTATCTTTGTGCTAACGCTTCTCTAATCTTATTGTCTATTTCTTCAAGAACCTGAGGATTTTGTTCCAAATATTCTTTTGCCTTTTCTCTGCCTTGACCGATTTTTTCGTCATTATAGCTGTACCAAGCGCCTGCTTTTTTTACAATATCGAAATTAACGGCAACATCAATAAGGTTTCCGATTTTGCAAATACCTTTGCCGAAAATAATATCGAATTCCGCTTGTCTAAACGGCGGAGCAACTTTATTTTTAACAACTTTTACACGAACATGGTTTCCGATATCTTCAGAATCTTTTTTCAAACTTTCTGTACGACGGATTTCCATTCTTACGGATGCGTAATATTTAAGTGCATTACCGCCTGTTGTTGTTTCGGGATTGCCGTACATAACGCCGATTTTCATTCTTAATTGGTTAATAAAAATAACTGTTGTGTTTGTCTTGCCGATAATACCCGTCAACTTTCTCAGCGCCTTTGACATCAAACGTGCCTGCAAGCCCATTTGCTTGTCTTCCATAGCTCCCTCAATTTCGTCTTTCGGAACAAGTGCCGCAACGGAATCGACAACGATTACATCAACTGCGCTTGAACGTACAAGTTCTTCCGTAATTTCAAGAGCCTGTTCACCCGTATCAGGTTGTGCAATTAAAAGTTCATCAATGTTAACACCCAAAGCTTTTGCATATTCAGGATCAAGTGCATGTTCAGCATCAACGAAAGCCGCAACTCCGCCTTTCTTTTGACATTCGGCAACAATATGTTGAGCGAGAGTTGTTTTACCCGAACTTTCAGGCCCGTAGATTTCAATAATTCTTCCGCGAGGAACACCGCCAACGCCAAGGGCAATATCAAGAGCAAGGGCTCCGGTTGGAATAACATCCACATCAACTGCAGGCTTGTCGCCCAGTTTCATAATCGCACCTTTACCAAAATCTTTTTCGATTTTTTCAATCGCAAGCTTTAGCGCCTTATTTTTTTGTTCGGTAACATCAATTTCTTTTTCTTCAACTTTAGCCATTCTTATCCATTTCCTACATTAAAAAATCATCTTCACGCTTAACATACAAGCCCAAAGCGAGCGGTTTATAAGAGTTAAGAGTGTTTTTTAAATAATAATTTTCTTTGTTTAATTCGTTAATTTTTTGTCTTAAATTTTCGTTTTCGGTTTTGCATCTTATAAGTTCAACAACAACTTCGTCCATGCCGTCGAGTTTTTCATCTATTGTTTTAGCAACGGAATCGGTAATATTTTTGGTGATATTTTGTTCAATATTTTCAAGTTTGGTCATAAGATTTGTTATGACGGTTCTTTGTTCCGTTACGGCAAGCGAGGTTGATTTTTTTTCATTGTTAATCTTTTTAAGAACTTCAAACTCTTTTTTAGAAAAATAGATTTGACCGTTAATATTTTTTTTAGGAGTAATATTTGCACTTCTGCACAAATTAACTATTTCTCTGTTATCAATACCTAATATTTGTCTAACTTCTTGCGGAGTTATAGCCTCTTTTTTTTGAATAGTTGCGGGCATTAAAAATTCCTTTTCGTTGTAACTTTCTTCTATAAGAACATGTTACATCAAAAAAACAATAAAATCTCGTTTTATTCCATTCATCTTTACATCACTTAAAATTATTTTTGTATCATCCGCAAATTAAAAGAGGTTGAACCTTTGCGGACAACCTCAAATAAAACTAACCTTTTTTAATACCCGGAATTACCTTAAATTAACCTTAACCTTTATAACCCATAATCCTTTGATTTTACGCCTCATTTATGAATTAGTTATTGCTCAAAACCAATTTCATTGTAGCCATATTTTTGATAGAGAACATTCTGTGTTTGTTACCTTGTTCAGAAGCGATATTAAAGATTCTTACCATTCTTTGAACTTCTTCAACAGCTGCTCTTGAATCAAGTTTATAAACATTGTTGATTGGATCTGATACAACTGACATCATAGTGTTTAATTTTTGTTCGTTCATCTTTAATATCCTCTTTTTATCTCTCGTACTTATATAAAGTTTTTCTTTTAAAAAAAATTGCCTTTTTTGTTTTCTTTTGCTTAACAAAAGTTAATAATATGATTAAAACTATTGTTAATATTGGGTTTCAAAATTTTAACTTCGAATAGGACTTGCGGAAATTTGGAACATGGTATATAATAGAATTGTAATAGTAAAGATAAGGAGAAGAAACATGAAACAATTAAAGACCCGAGCAGGGGGGGGGGGCACTAGGTTCCAAAGTTAGAGAGGACGCGGTTTTAGACCAAAATGACATTGGTTATAATAAGCATGTCATTGCGAGGAACACACAGTGCGACATCGCGATTCCGAACGCACTTAATACCCGTCATTCTGAAACGCCGAAGGCGGGTTCAGAATCTGTTAATGCCCACGATTTAAAGCCCACATTGAACGCGAAAGATACCCTTTGTATTGGTGCGCTCCTGCACCGCCGGCAAATTTTTATTGCACTGCATGGATTCAGTATCATGGATGGAAAATTCCGGACAATTATCCAATTAAATTTTAATATCTATTAATTAAGGGTGACTAAAAAGTCTAAGCGTTATTTATCGACGACAACCTTACTTGTTTTAGTCACCCTTGTATTCTAATCCTTAATTTGAAAAACGCACTTTGTGCACACCGCTTTTGGATGGAGCATCAAATTATCCTCCAAATCGTACATTTTGGCAATTCTTGTCCTCAACGGGGCTCCGCACAACGGACATTTTAAATCCGGTGTGCGTTTCAAAATGGCATCCTTTAACATTTCGATAGTTAAATCGTCTGCGATTTTATTCTCAAAAGTTTTTTCCAAAGTTTTAATCTCAAGCAAAGAACATTTTAACCCCTTTGCAAGATTTTGGCGCACAGTAGTTGCAAGAAATAACTCCTCCCCGTTTTCGATACGTTGAACAACCTCAAGGTCTAAGTTGCTTTTTTTTGCTAACCCTGAGGTTGATAGTCCAAGTTTTTCTCGTCTCTGTACAACAAATTGCGCTAACGATTGTTTCATTTTATTCTTGCTCTGACATTCAAATATCTGTCAAGTTCTCTGTATAACAAATATTTGCTTCCGTAAGTTCCGTTATCAATGTGAACCCGATTATCAATCGCCGGGTCAATGATATAAAGCGTAGGAAACCCGCTGATAGTGTAATCTGCGGATAAAACACCGTTCTTTTCCGCATCAACCATTACGAAATTATACTTGCCTTTGTAATCTTGGCTTACCATTTCATAAGTCGGCATAAATCTCCGGCAAAAAGTACACCAGTCAGTATAGAAAAGAACCAAAGACGGTTTGTCGCTTTTCAAGGCTTGTTCGTATTTAATCCCGATTTTGTAATCTGACGGTTTTTCTTTTTTCTTAGGTGTAACCGCAAATACCAATGTCGTTGATAAAAATATAGCTAATAATGTAATAATAATCTTTTTCATTAGAAATGAACTCCTTTTGGTACAACTGTAATTCCGCCTTTAGAAACGTAAAATCCTCTCTGTTCGTCTTCTTCTCTGTTGAAACCGATTTTCATTTCAGCAGGGATTACAACGTTTTTGTCTATAATCGCACGTCTTATTTCCGCATGGCGTCCGATAGAAACATTTTCCATCAAAATTGATTCCGTAATTTGTGAATAGGAATTAATTCTAACCTCAGGTGCCAAAATACATCTTGAAAGGCTGCCACCGGAAATAATACACCCTTCGGAAACCATTGAGTTTGTTGCCATACCAATTCTGTCTCCCTCTTCCCAAATGAATTTTGCCGGAGGGTAGTTATAATTGAAGGTTCTTAAAATCCATTCTTTAGAATACAGATTTAATTCGGGATCGTAGTCCAATAAGTCCATATTTGCTTGCCAGTAGGCATCAATGTTTCCGACATCTTTCCAATATCCTCTTTCTTTTTCGGACATGCCTTTTACAACATTGTCGTGGAAATTGTAAATGTAAATCTTTTTGCCCTCTGCCAACAGTGATGGAATAATGTCTTTTCCAAAGTCATGGTGTGTTTTTTCTTTTTTGGCATCTTCGTACAAAGAGTTTACAAGAATGTCTTTATCAAAAATATAATTTCCCATAGAAACAAGGCTTAAATGAGGATTTCCCGGAATTGTTTTAGGTTTTTGAGGTTTTTCTTCAAAACCGACAAGTTCCCAATTTTCATTAATTTCCATAACTCCAAATTCAGATGCTTCTTCAACAGGAACAGGAATTGCGGATATAGTCAAATCGGAATTTTTGCTTTTGTGATAATCCAACATTTGAGATACATCCATTTTGTAAATATGGTCTCCGCCAAAAACACAAACCTGACGAGGATTAATGTCATGAATTTGATTAATATTTTGGAAAATGGCATCAGCAGTACCCATGTACCACTCTCCGCCGGTTCTCATTTGGGCCGGAACAAGGTCAATATACTGATCCAAAAACGGAGATAAGGACCATCCGCGGGTAATATGTTTATTTAACGAATCTGACTTATATTGAGTCAAAACCTTTATTTTATAAAACCCTGAGTTAATAAAATTGTTTAATACAAAATCTATAATTCTGTATCGTCCGCCAAATGGTACAGCAGGTTTTGCACGATCTTTTGTTAAAGGGAACAGTCTTTTTCCCTCTCCGCCTGCCAAAATCATTACTAAAACATCTTCGTTTGCCATAAATGCTCCTATTTCCTATTTTTCCATGCCTTTAATTACAATGAATTATAATATAAAAAATAAATTTATGCACTAATTCAAATTAACTATATTTTTTATTTTTTTCTGTTAAAATATTAATATGGAAGAAGAAAAAAACAAGGAAGAATATAGCGTATTTTTAAGACAAATTGAACAACAGAGAAACGAAGACATTAGCCTCATGAAAACAGTATTTATTACTGTTTTAATAGTATTGGCTGTCGGATTTATCATTTTATTTTTTGCGGGAAACGAAAATAAAATCAAAGCCATATTTGGAGATGATTCTCACATTGCGAAGATATTTGATTCAATAGTAAAAAAACGTCAGGAATCACCAAAAATTTCTTCAATGTTTTCATCAAGAAAAAACATTTTACTTTTAGGGGTAGACTCAAACGGCTCCAACACAGACCCATGGCGCGGAACAAGGTCAGACACAATTATATTAATGAATATTGACGGCAAGACAAAATCCGTAAATGCCGTTTCCATTCCTCGCGACAGCAAGGTTTATTTGGCAGACGGACACGGCGTACAAAAGATTAATTCCGCGCATGCCCTGGGTGGTGTAAGGCTTACCAAGAAAACCATTGAGGAAACATTCGGTGTAAGAATTAACAAATATATCATCGTAAGTGATGATGCCGTAAAAAATGTTATTGACGTTTTGGGCGGACTTCCTATTTACGTTGAGAAAGACCTAAACTATGACGATTTCTCAGGGAATTTGCACATTCACTTAAAGAAAGGCGAACATGTTTTGACGGGTAAAGAGGCTGTCGGATATTTAAGATTTAGACATGACGGGCTTGGAGATATTGGCAGAACACAGCGTCAGCAATGGTTTTTAAAAAGTTTGCTTGAAAAAATCCAACATCCCGATGTTATAGCAAAACTCCCTGAAATTGTTGAAATTGCAAACAATTATATTAAAACAGATCTTTCGGGATATGAATTAATGCAATACGCATTAATGATGAAAAATGTTGACATGGAAAAGATTGAAGTTGCTACACTTCCGGGACGTCCTAATAAAAAGGGTTCAACAAGTTTTTGGATTTTAGATCCCGAAAAGACACAAGAAGTTATTGACCGAATGATATACAGAGAGCATGAGAAATCCGAATTGACAGATGTTAAAGCGGGGATTGTTTATGCTCCCGAAAAAGAACATGAGGCAATGACAATGAAGAAGAAACTTGAAGAGCAAGGAATTGAAATCGTTTGCGAAAGAAAGAGTGCAACGTCAAGAGCATTGTTCATCGCTAATTCCAAAGATGTTTCAACAAAATATTTTAGCGAATTAAAAGAGAGTGTTCCTGAACTTCGCGGAAAACAATTTGTTTACGATGCAAATAAGTTTAATTGTCCGAAAAGCGATTTTATTGTCACTTTAACCGGTAATGATAAATAGGAATAGGAACGAGTCTGCGATAGAATTTATATTCACCGAAGTTTTCGGGTAAATTATTCCAATATCTATAGATAGTAACTCCTTGTTGTTCAAAGGAATTTGCAACATCGTCCGCCTCGGTGTTTGTATTTGCCAAATAAGGATAACAAAACGGGCTTATGGTTTCCGTATCAATTATTAATTGATTTGTATTTTCATATTTTTCATGGAGTTTAAAAAAGTTTGTTTTTTGGGGTTGTTTGAAAGAGTTTATATGGCTTTCCAGCTTTTGAGACAATGAAAAAATCTCAAGAGTATCAAAATCGTTTTCCGATTTAATATTGTAATTAATTGGAGATTGAATTTTTTGAGGGACGAAAGAAATATCTTTAATCCAAAGAAAACTTCCGTTATAAACCGGCAAAAATTTTCTTGCGGAATTAAAACAAGCAAACCCTTTTGGTTTTGAGAAAAACGAGTGGGCATTATCAACAATCAGATAAGGATAAATTTGCGAAAGACAATCGATATTTTTATCACAAACTCCGAAATAATTGGGATATAGAATAAAATTATTTTTGTCAAAAGTTTTCATTGGCATGAAATTATCATCAATGTGATAAAAAATCGGTATGCAGTTTTCTTTAATGACCGCCTGTCTTATTGCAGGGCAAATATAGTAAGGAAGATGAATTTCTTTGATATTATATGTGCGTATTATATACCTTAGAGAATTTCTTGCAAGATTAAGTTTTAGTAAGTACATATTGTGCATATTCAAATTTTAACACAGTTTTGAAATCAGGGGTGTGCAAGTTCAAATATATGAAAGACTAAAATAGTCTAATATTATAGCACACACAGCCCGAATTTTTCGAGTGAATATATCGAGTAAGTTGGGAAAAACGTGAGTCGAAAAATTCGAAAAAGGCTGTTTCTGTTGGTCCCCATCATGGGGTGTGCAAGTTCAAATACATGATA
>JAFUZZ010000033.1 GCA_017476325.1 bacterium
TACGTCAAAAATTTGCGAAATAGGCGGTCTCTTTTGGTGCCCCTCAGGGGCTTCACGCTCGCCGAAGTCCTAATCACTCTCGGTATAATCGGCGTAGTAGCAGCACTAACAATTCCGACACTAATGCAAAAAACAAATCGAAATGAACATGTTGCAGCTGCAAAAAAGTTTTATGCAAACTTTACTAACGCCGTTAAACAAGCCGAAGTTGAACATGGACCATGGTACAAATGGGATGAGAATGGGAATGTTAATGAAATTCTACTTGAAAATATGAAGGTTGTAAAAGATTGTGGTTATACTACCAGAGGATGTTTTGCAAATTCGTATAAATATCTTGACGGAGAACAGTTTGATCCTGAAGCAGATTTTGACTCCGGGTATAGTTATGTTTTGTCCGATGGAGCGTCAATTCATCTTGATTATGGATATGATACTATTGTAACTTTTGATACTAATGGTTTAAAAGGTCCTAATCAATATGGTATTGACCTTTTTGATATTTATATGTATGCATCTAATTCACGCACAAAGATTAATGAATTTGCATTCAATATTTGTGATGATTCAAATGTTATGACTTCTCCGAATGGTTCTTGTGCCCTCGTTTATATATTAAAACATGGTAACATGGATTATCTTGATGAATAAATAAAATAAAAAATGCGGGTAACATTTTTATAGTTGCCCGCATTTATAAATCCTTATTCTTCTGCCTCAAGATTTATAAAATCAAACTTGGTTACATCAAACAAACCTTTATCGCTGATTTTAATCTCAGGAATTACTAATAATCCCATAAACGACATTGTCATAAACGGGTCGGATAAATCAGAACCTAACGATTTTGCAAATCTTTCTATTGCAGAATATTCCTGTGCAACGCGGAATGCTCCCCTGTTTGTCATTAAGCCCGCAACAGGTAATGGCATGATTTTTTCCTCATCATCTCTGATAACACTCAAACCGCCTTTATGCTTAATTAATAAATTTACCGCTCTTGCCAAATCTCTGTCGTTTGTTCCGATTGCAATAATGTTGTGCGAATCATGTGCAACAGACGCTGCAATGGCACCACGTTTAAATTTGAAGTTTTTGATAAATCCGATGGCGGGTTTTACGTTTTTGTATCTGTTTACGACCGCTATTTTTAAAATATCGTTTTCAATGTCCGAAACAATTTTTTTGTTTTGTACTTTTGGCTCCATCACAAGTCTCTTGGTAATCAGTTGTCCGTTAATCGCCTCGATTACGTTGATTTTTTTGCCTGTGTACGGAACCTCAAAATCCTTTGGTTTTTTTCTGCGTGCTTTAAAATTGTTAATAGGACGAGTGTGTCGTCTCGGAATTAAAGACCAGCCGTTGTCGCATACCAAAAGTCCGTTGATTACTGTTTTTAAAATGGTTAAGTTTTCAAAATTATCAATTTCGATAAAATCGGCACTGTCACCCACTTGTAAAAGCCCAACATCTAAATCGTAGTGTTTAACAGGGTTTACGCAAGCACATTGTAAAACTTTCATTTTATCGTAACCGTGTGCAAGTGCGCGTTTTACAAGCAAGTTAATGTGTCCCTCAACAAGATTGTTAGGATGTCTGTCGTCACTTGAAAACATACAAAAATCAGGATATTCTTCTATTATCGAATGAAGCGCATCAAAATCTTTTGCCGCAGAACCCTCACGTATTAAAATTTTCATACCTTTTTGAATTTTTTCGACAGCTTCTTCTTTAGTGTATGCCTCGTGGTCGGTTGAAATTCCTGCGTCAATGTATTTGTCCAAATCTTCGCCTGAAAGTCCCGGAGCATGTCCGTCAACTTGTTTTCCGTAATGTTTTGCAAGGCGAACTTTTGAAATAGTGTGTTTTGATTTGTTAATTACACCCGGAAAATCCATCATTTCGCCAAGATATTTTATGCTGTCTTCTTTTAACAGTTTTTTAATTTCAAGCGGGCCTAATTTTGCACCTGAGGTTTCGAATGTCGTTGCGGGAACGCAGCTTGGTGCGCCAAAATAAAACTTGAACGGAACTTTTTTCCCGTCTTTAATCATGAATTTAATCCCCGCAAAGCCTGTAACGTTTGCAATTTCGTGCGGATCCGCAACAACTGCTACCATACCGTTTACAACGGCAGTTCTTGCAAATTGTGACGGCGTAAGCATTGTGCTTTCGATGTGGATGTGGGAATCTATAAATCCCGGTAAAATGTAGTTGTTATACTTTTCGTTGTTTCTTATTATTCTTGAAATTTTGCCGTCATCAATTTCTATAATCCCCGAATAAATTTCTTTCTTCAAAACGTCGACAATGTTTCCCGAAATTCTTTCAACTTTCGAAAATTCTTTTCCTGTTACTCTTTTTATAAATTTTTTAATTGTTTTCATAAAACTCCTGTTTCTTCTAATTCAAATGCTTTACATAACGCCTTTACACACTCGTCTGCTTCGTTTCGTGAAACAAGACAGCTTATTTTAATTTCACTGGTTGCAATCATTTTTATGTTCACGCCCAAGCCCGCAATAGCCTCAAACATAGTTGCCGCAATCCCCGGTGTGTCAACCATTCCCGCTCCGACAATAGATACTTTTGCAATATCTTCGTTAATATGAACTTCTATTGCTCCGATTTCTTCTCTTACCCGCCACAAAATATCTCCCGAACGCTTGTAATCGTCCTCAGAAATTGTAAAGGTTATATCGTTTGATTTGTTTTGCCGTCTTGCGTAAGATTGAATAATCATATCAACTGAAATATTTTCTTCGCAAAGTCGTCTGAAGAGTTTTGCGGCAATCCCCGGAGTATCGGGAACGCAAGAAAATACAACCCGAACTTGTTTTTTATCTGAGGCAATCCCTCTGACGTGACTCATTAATTCCAAATTTTGTTTTGAAGTTACGAGTGAGCCCTCGTTTTCAGGGTGAAATGTCGAACGTACTCTAACTTGCATGTTTACGTTTTTTGCCGTTTCAACAGAGCGCGGATGAAGAACTTTAGCGCCGACTCTTGCAAGTTCAAGCATTTCTCCGTAAGATATTTCCTTAATCATTGCGGCATTTGGAACAATTCTTGGATCTGCCGTGTAAACTCCGTCTACATCGGTATAAATATCGCATCTTTCCGCGTTTAAAACTCCCGCAAGAGCAACCGCAGAAGTGTCTGAACCTCCGCGTCCGAGTGTTGTAATTTCATTGTCCTCGGTTATTCCTTGAAATCCCGCAACGATTACTATTTCATCGTTGGCAAACGCTTCTTTTATTCTCTCTGTTGCGATTGCCGTAATTCGTGCGTTTTGGTGAATAGCCTCCGTTAAAATCCCGATTTGCATTGCATTAAGGCTTCGTGCTTTGTGTCCTGTTTCTTGGATAGCCATTGCCAAAAGCGCTATTGAAACACCCTCTCCCGTTGAAAGCAGCATGTCCATTTCTCGCGGATTAGGATTTGGTGAAATTTCTCTTGCAAGTTTAACAAGTCCGTCGGTTGTTTTTCCCATTGCCGAAACAACGACTAAAACATCATTGCCCAATTCTTTTTCTTTAACTGCAATTTTGGCGACATTTTTAATCTTTTCCGCGTCAGCGACGGAACTTCCGCCAAATTTTTGTACTATTATTTTTTTCATTATTTTTTTAACGCTTTCAATTCTTCCGTGTATTTGAAATTCAGATTAAGTTTGAGTATTTCTTCGGCAATTTCTATTGCTTTTTCCTTATTATAGTTTGAGTTTTCTTCTTTGGCAAGTAAAAAATTAATATAAAATTTAAGGTTTAAAACTTGCTCATCGGGCGGATTTTTCTCCGTTAAAACATTAAGTTTGTTTAAGCCCTTTTGATACTGTTTTTTATCAATCATCAAATTTGCATAATCAAGATACGTATTCAAATCGTGAGAGCCGTATTCAAACGCTTTATTATACGCTGTTTGCGCATTTTCGTATTCACCTTTACTCAAATAACACTTTGCAAGGCATTCGTATGTTAAAACATTTTTGGATGATATTTCCAACGCTTTTTTTAAATTACTTATCGCATCATCGTATAATTGTTTTTTTAAGTAAATTTCGCCAAGCATAAAATATGCAGAGTCAATTTTATCGTTAATTTTTAGTGCTTTGAAAATGTTTTCAAGGGCAAGGTCATCTTCCTGTAAGTTTTTGCATGTGTTTGCAAGACAGCAATATCCAAGTTCGTTTTTGTCATCAATTTCTATTGAGAGTGTAAATTTCTCTTTTGCTTGTTCAAAGTGATTAAATTTTTCCAATGTCAAGCCCCAGGAGATATAAAAGAAAAAATTGTTCTTATTGGCTTCTTGTCCCAATTCATAAAATTTAATACTGTTTTCTTCGCTATCAAGGTTTCTGTAGATTTCGCCCAAAAGCATATAAAGTTCACGGCGAGGAGGAGCAAGTTCAAATGCTGCCTTTGCGTTTACAAGTGCTTTTTCAAAGTTCTGTTGCTGCATATATACGTAGGCTATGTAATAGAGTGCGTCAATATGTTGCGGCATTATATTCAATACTTGTAAAAATCTTTTTTCCGCATCGTCAAAATTTTTTAGTTCCAAATCAATCAGTCCCAAAAAATATATGGAGTTCACGTTTATTACATGAAATTTTAACGAGTCATTGAATTTTTCTTGTGCTTTTGCATATTTCTTCTGCTTGCTTAGGGATATGCCCCAATTAAGCATAATGTCAGGGTTTTGCGGTTCCAGGTCGTGAGCAATTTTAAATTCTTCTTCCGATTTTTCCCATTCTCCAAGGTCTGTCAGAACGTTTGCCAGCATGCAGTATGCTTTTGCACATTTTTTGTCAATTTTAATTGCTTTGACATATAATTCTCTTGCTTCTTCAAATTTTCCTTCCTGCGCTTTGAGGGTTCCCAAATTAATATATACTTCCGGGGTTTTTATTCC
Source organism: bacterium (assembly GCA_017476325.1). Lineage (GTDB taxonomy): Bacteria > Cyanobacteriota > Vampirovibrionia > Gastranaerophilales > Gastranaerophilaceae > QHMH01. The sequence goes on from JAFUZZ010000033.1 coordinate 4,915, forward strand.
CATTTCGTTGCAGCTTTTAAGTTTTTGGGTTGCAGCTTTGACATTTCCGTTTACAAGACAATGGACGCTCCAATTTAAATATGCAACGGAGGGCAGCGACGGAACTTTTGAGATTTTTTTATATCCGTCAATTTCTTTATTTATTTGATTTACGGTATTAATTATTTTTTTTAAAGATTTAAAAGGCAATTTGCTACCTCTCTAAACGCTCCGTCGCCGCCAAAATTCTTTGTAATTTGGATTTTTTTAATTTTTTTTATTCTCTCAACAGCGTTAGGAACGGTAATTTTTATTTTACAAAATTTCAAGCACTCTTCATCGTTGATGTCGTCACCCATATAAAGATATTCGTCGTCGGCTAAATTATAGCGTTTTATGATATCTTTCAGAACGTCGATTTTAATTCTTATATTTTGGTGGCTTTCAGGCAGATTAAAACGTTCTGTCAAAGTATCAATTATGGCGTTTTTTTCTCCTGATATGTAAATAACCTCAATTCCGGCATGTTTTAGGCGCGAAAGTCCGATTATGTCTTTAAAATTAATTTTTCGAGTCATATTCATATTGTTGTCAATATAGACGCAATTATCGGTCATAATGCCATCAAAATCGGATATTATGTATTTTATGGTTTTTGGAATTTTAAGTTTTGTCATTTTTCTAAACCTTTGGTATAATAATTTTAGCATAAAGGAGTTTATTTTGTTTTCGTTTTTTTCAAATCTGTTAACTAATAAGAAAAAAGATGAGGAAACCTGGAAAGAATCTTTAAGGATTTTAACCAATACAGTTAATTCAATTCGTTACGGAAATTTAAAAAGTAAGATTGTTAACGTCCACAATGACGAATTTAAAAATATTTCCGAAAGTATCAACAGAATGATTGACACTCTAAACGATCGTGAAAAAATGATTGTTGAGTATCAAACCGAACAAAATCGCCAAAATGAATTTTTGGAAAAAATCATAAACTGTCTTGCCGAGGGGATTATTATTGTTGATGAAGAACAAAAAATTCTACAAATATCTTCTAAAATCGGGGTTTGGTTCGGAGAAAAAAGCAAAGATATTTTAAAAAAGAAACTGTCTGATTTTATGATTATTAAAGAAGATTTTAAAAATCTTTCCGAAACCGAAATTACCATTAAAAATTCACCTTTTGTATTTGTTGCAACTTCGACGGAATTGATGTCAAAAGACAAAAAGAACTATGTTTTGACAATAAGAAACATTACAAATCAAGTGGAATTAGAAAAAATTAAAGAAGACTTTGTTGCGACGCTTACGCACGATTTAAAAGTGCCTATAATCGCGGAGTCAAATATGCTGGATTTGTTGCTGAGCGGAAATTTCGGGGAGGTTAATGAGTCTCAAACAAAAGTTTTAAGCAGTATGAAAAAATCTAATCAAGAACTTTTGGACTTGGTTCAAACTCTTTTGTTATCGTACAAAATCGAAAATTCCGAAATGTATTTTGATATGCAGGAATTCGATTTAAACGAACTTTTCAATGAGATATTGGAAGAAGCTGCCGTCTCATTTAAAGAAAAAGACAAGGTGGTTATGCTTTCAAAAACCAAAACTAAATTGTACGCTGACAGACTTCAAATCAAACGTGTTTTGAAGAACTTGATTAATAACGCCCTTGTTCACGGTAACTCTCCAAAGCCGGTAAACATAAAATATTTGAAGCGTAACGGTGTTGTTAAAATTTATGTAACAGATTTTGGGAAAGGTATTCCGGCAGAAGATATTTCTAAACTGTTTGATAAATTTTTCTCAACCGCAAAAAAATTCCGAAAAGCGGGAACGGGCTTGGGACTATACCTTTCTAAGCAAATTGTTGAAGCACATGGCGGTAAAATTACTGTTAGAAGTGTTGAGAATGTTGAAACCGAATTTTGTATTGAATTACCGGCAAAGGTCTAAAATCTCTTTAATATTTTCGGTTACATCTTCACTCTTAACATTTTCGCTCAAATAGTGTGCAAATTCCGCTTTTTTAAACTCGCTTCCGCATTCCTTAAACAAATTTTCAAGGATTTTTGTCATCGGCTTATCGTCTCTTAATTGCGTTATTGAAAAACTGTAATAATTTTTAAAACTTCGGTTTAGGGTTCGTTTAATGTGATTTAGGGATAAAGCATCCTCAAATTCGCCGCATTCTAAAATGTGAATTTTATCGTTTCCCCTGAGTTTTGGTTTAATTTCTTCGGCGTTTTCTTTTGCATCTTTATCAAAAAGAACTATTATCGGAAGTTTTAAAGTTTCCGAAAGTTCATAAAAAACTTTTACGGACTGGTTTTTTCCTCCTGCGGGTAAAATCAAGACACCGTTTTTATCAAAGTCAAATCCGTATACCTTTGCAAATTTAGGAAGTAAAATTTCTTCTGTTATACCCTCAACAAGAATAACTTTTTCGATAGGAAATCGTGTTGAATATTTTTCTCTGACATCTTTTTCATCTATGTGTTTGAGCCATTTTAAATTGCAAGGCAGATTGTCGTTTTGCAGTTGTAAGAACGATTGATAATCTATTTTATTTTTTAGTAAAACTTTGGTGTCCGCAGAAAGTTTAAAAGTCTTGTTTTCGTAATCGTCCAATATTTTATTTATCTTAAAATTACCGCTATTAGACAAGTTTAAATATTTCATTGTTTCATCAAAAATTCGGTTTATAAAATAAACAACCTGTTTTGCCGGCATGCTTTTTATTTCATCTTTTTTTAGTTTTGGTTCAATAAGATTTGAAGAAATTATATCGGAAAAAACCCTAATGTATTTTTCTTCCGTATTTTTAAATCTTGTCAAACGGTCTAAAGATATTATTATTTGCTGTTTTGAGAGAGGTTTTATTTTTAAATTTTTAATCATTAACTTTGCTTTACGTTCTTTACAAAATATATAATAACATGACAATTTTTTTATGGAAAATGTGTTTATATATGTATAGCAGAAAGGGAAAATTGTGTATTCATTCGGATTAAATACTCAAAGCACGAATAAAATCCAAACAACACAAAGAGTTGAAACAACAACAACAACTCAAACTCGTTCTGCTCAATCAAGAGTAATGTCAAATCCGTTTAACCCAACATCAACTCATGGTGTCGGTTTGGTGAATGTCAGATGTGAATTAATTACTGCTGATGAAAAACAAAAATATACAGATTTAATCCGTTTTGCTGATTCTTCCGACAGACAAAATTTGCAAACTCTTTTGAAAAACGGAACCTTGTTAAACAACAATTCTGATGACAATTCAACAACTTTAGATAATTTACACAAAATTATTACCGAAGAAAGAGCCTCAGGGCTTGACTCCAAAATGGTTTTGAAAGAAACTCTTTCCGCTCTTGCAAATCCTTTTGTAATTAATCAACAATTCGGTGATATTCCAAAACCTTATGTAAAACCGATTGTTGATAATGTAAGACCTAACGTTGAAGCGAGAAACGCTCAAGTTAATCCGAAATCTATAAATGTTCAAAATTCAAGCACATGTGTTTCCGCAAGTATTGAATTTGCACTTGCAAAACAACAACCTGCAGAATTTGCAAGATTTGCAAACGGTTTGACATCAAAAAATATTTCCGTTGAAAAAACAGTTGATTTAAGCAGTTTGACAGATAATAAAAAAGAATCTTTCGACCTTTTGAACAGCTTTAAAATCCCTTATAAAAAACAAGGCGAAGATAAAGTTCGTGTTCTTTTAGCCCCTGATAACAATGCGATTATAAGAGCAAGAATACAAAACAGCCACAAAGATGAGGGTGAACGTTCACTTGTTGATGTTTTGATGCAGTCAACTTTCATGAATGTAGGATCTCAACAAACTTACGATACTTTAACGGATGCTCGCGGCGGTCAATTCAGTACGGATTCAAAAGCTCTTGTTGATTATGAAAAAACTTTTGTGGAATCAGTTGTTCAAAATAAGAATAAAACTTGCGTTGTATATCAACAACTTGATGATGAGGGCAGAATTTCCGGTTATACAACAGATTTTAAAACAATGATGACTCAAATCGCTAAGACATTAAAATCAGGCGAATGTGTTGTTGCGGGTTATACGTTTACAGACCCTGTTTCTAAAAAAGTTATTGGCGGACATGAAATTACAATTATCGGTATTACTCAAAATAAAAACGGTGATTTGATGTTTGTTTGCAACGATACAGACGACGGTAAAAATGTTCCTGTATTGCATAAGGTTACTGAATTCTTGCCTCAAATAAATCACGTTGGAATTCCGACAGAACTTGTTTAAGAAAAACAATGTTCAATAATTGAAAGAATATTTTGGTCGGTAATTTTTGATGTTACATACTCTTTTGAAATTTTGTTGAGTTGTCCGATACTTTTTAAGACTTCGACGGATTTTAAAATTACGGTTTGATTTTTTGTTTGGTCAATTAAGGCTTTAATTTCGTCTGAATAGTCTAATTGAAGATCGCTGATTAATTGCAAATTAAAGAAAATAAAATCGTCTTCTTTTAGTTCCAACTCTTCACTAAGACCATCCCAAAAACCAATAGGTTTGGAGTTTAAGAAATCTTTAACGGCGAGGATTTCTTCTTTTACGGATTTATCTTCGTCAAACAGATACTCATCGTTTTCGGTTAGTTGTTCGATTTTTTGTTTTATGTGTAAAAGTAACAACGGGGAGGTTGTGTGTTCAATTAATTCATAAAGTTGTATATCAAACACAACCGAAAGCGGAACAACTTCGCCAAGTCCGTTAACAATATGGTTTAATAACAACAAAGTGTCATTCGGATAATTTTTTAAAAGGTCAAAGATATTTTCGGTGTAAACAATTTCACAAGCAATATTTTCCGCCATTGAAGATTTTTTCATTGCCTCAAACATGTTTGGCAGGGCGGATTTATTACCGTAAGCAGAAAGAAATTTTATTGCTTCTAAAATTTCAAAATCATCGTTTGTTTTAAGTTTGGCAATCGCAATTTCCAAACTTTCTTTATCTTGTATTTTTCCGAGAGCTGCGGCGCAATTATATGCAAGCGGTTCAAAATCCGATGAGGATAATCTCCTAAAAATCTCAGCATATTTATTATTGTTTTCAAAAAATTTTACGCAGTATGTTTTTTCTTGGTCGGAACCGTTTTGTAAAAGTTCGGACATTGAATCTTCGACATCTCCGTACTTTTGCAAATTTGAAACGATTAAGTCCTCATAGTCATAGGAATAAATTTTTAAAAAATTTAAAAGATTTTTGTAATTATCTTTATTTATGCATGTTTGCAATCGTTTGATAACATTTTGTTTTACAAAATCAAATAAAAAATCGCTTTTTTCAACGAGTGCCGAAAAAGCCTCAACATCAGGTTTGTTAATGATTTCCGCCGCGGCGGTTTCAAACCCCTGTTTAGCACACAGTTTTTTTACAAGTTCGTTTTCCATAAAATTAATCTAAGTAAAATGCCGTAACAACTTTGTGAGCCTCTTCCGCGTACTCAATAGCGTTGTGCAGTGTTTTTGAAGTATGAGAAAGAAAACAGATTAATTGGTTACAATCGTTAATAATTTCTCTGTTGCAAATTCTTGACGCATCGGCAAGAGTCATCATTGCTCTGTCAGAGTGTTCAACAATGTTTGGAACCCCGATTAATTGGTCTTGAACGTCAGATGGCTGTTGACCGATTGTTTGCGGCAAAATGACTTTTAATTTATCAGGATTAGCCTTCATTGCACCTCTGATAGATGCGGCGTTTGTTCCTGAAGAACCGCCGGATGTGATGATTGTGTTACCTTGCATAACAAGAGCTTGAGCAAGCGTTTCAATCATTTGCTGGTGCGTGATAGGAAGATTACGACTGCCGATTATTGCAATTTTCTTGGCAGACTGATGTATTGTTGCAAGTTCCATTGCCCATTCATCAACCGTATCAGGTGAGTCTGAAACGCTGTCCAAATCATCAAAAGGAACTACTATTGAAGATTGTTGGTGTTCGTTTTCTCTTTGTTCATCAGAATTAAAAAATTTCATCTTACCTACCTTATTTTTTGTTAACTGCCATGTTTTTATTTTTCTGTTAAGATTATATTAGCATAAAAAAATTTTTTGGGTAGTATGGTGACAAAAAATATTTTAGAAAATTTGAATACAGAACAGCAAAAAGCCGTAATGCACAATAAAGGTGCCCTGTTGGTGCTTGCGGGAGCAGGCAGCGGCAAGACAAAAGTTTTAATTTCAAGAATTGCAAATCTTGTTCAAAACGGAGTGCGCCCGAAAGAAATTCTCGCCGTTACGTTTACTAACAAAGCCGCTAAGGAAATGAAGGAAAGACTCGCTCCTATTTTGGGCGAAAATACCGTCAAATATATGTGGGTCGGAACTTTCCACAGTATTTGTGCAAAAATTTTACGTCAGGATATTGAAAAATATGAGTTTCCGTCAGGAAAAGCCTTAGATAAAAATTTTACGATTTACGATGAACAAGATTCTATGGCGGTAATTAAAAATGCCGTAAAAAAATTAAATTTGGATGACAAAATTTATGACCCTAAGTTAATCAAGGCGGTTATTTCAAACTCTAAAAACAAAATGCAGGATGCTTATAGTTTTGCAACCTATGCAAGAGATTTTAAATCTCAAAAAATTTCCGAAGTTTTTGACGAGTACGAAAAAACTTTGATTACCAACAACGCAATAGACTTTGATGATATGCTGTTGATTACGGTAAAACTTCTTGATAAATATCCTGAAGTGCGTGAAAAATATTTTGCCCGTTTTCAACACATTCTTGTGGATGAGTTTCAAGATACAAACCAGGCTCAATATCAAATGGTTAATTTACTCTACACAAACAAATCCGATGAAAACATGGAAAATCGTTCACTGTGTGTTGTCGGAGATGTTGACCAGTCAATTTATTCTTGGCGAGGTGCTGATTTTAGGATAATTTTGAATTTTCAAAAAGATTTTCCTGATACAACGTTGATTAAACTTGAACAAAATTACCGTTCAACTGCAAATATTCTTAACGCCGCAAATGCCGTAATTGAAAATAATGAGGACAGAATTGACAAAACCCTTGTATCTAACAAAGGTGACGGTGAAATTATACACTATTTTGAGGCACAGGATGAAGCCGATGAGGCTAATTTTATAGCGGAAACTATTTTAAAAACTGCGGATGGTGATTACAATAAATTCTCAATTCTATACCGAACAAATGCTCAGTCTCGTGCGATTGAAGAGGCATGTATTTCTCATTCCATTCCCTACAGAATTTACGGCGGATTGAAATTCTATGACCGCAAGGAAATTAAGGATATAATCGCTTACTTAAAATTGATTTATAACACGGATGATTCTCAAAGTTTGAGAAGAATAATCAACATGCCAAAACGCGGTATCGGCGATACAACGGTGAAAAAACTTCAGGAATATGCCGACGAATATGAAATAAGTCTGTTTGAGGCTATTACAATAATTGAAGAATTGACGGAATTTGCACCGTCAACGCGTTCGAAATTAAAGGCTTTTGCCGATATGATTTTGAAGTTTAAAGAAATTGAAGAAGAGTATTCAATAAATGAATTTGTAAGTCTTGTAATAGAAAAGACGGGATACCTTGCGGAACTTCAAAGAGAAGATACTCCGGAAAATGAAGCAAGAATTGAAAACTTACAAGAACTTGTAAACGTTGCATCAGACTTTGTTCCTGAGGAGTCTGATAACGAGTTTGGAGAGTTTTTGTCACAAATCGCGCTTGTCTCAGATATTGACGGAATGGACGATATTCAAAATATGGTTACTCTAATGACTTTGCATTCCGCAAAAGGTTTGGAGTTTCCGATAGTTTTTCTTGCAGGACTTGACGAGAAAATCTTTCCGCACCAAAGAACATTAAACAACGCAAGTGAATTGGAAGAAGAACGTCGGTTGATGTACGTTGGAATTACACGGGCAAAAGAAATTTTGTATTTGACAAGTGCAAAACGTCGTCAAATGTGGGGTGATTATCAATATTACAATCCGAGCCGTTTTTTGAGTGAAATTCCGTCAGATTTGATGGATAGCGAATATTCCGAAAGTTTTGAAACAAAATCGACATTCCAAAGTGCTGTTAATAAACTAAGGTACAATAAAGAACCTCAGGCTAAATCGGATAGCTACGGTTATGTAAAACCGACATCAGGGTTTGGGAAAAACTTTGTTGCGCCGTCAAAACGTAATTCCGGCGGGGTTAGCGGAAGTAATCCTACAAGAAGTTTCGGAAACAGCGGGTTTAATTATTCAAAGCCGACAAGAACTCCTCAAAGAGCTTTTATCAAAAAAAGTTCGGAAAACCTTGCCCGCGATAAAGAACGTGTGCAGGAATTTTTCAAGGATAATAAAATTAAACGTATGCTCGAAGAGAAAAAACAGCACGATGCTGAGATTGCACAACAAAAAGAACATCATGAAAAAACGGCAGCTTTTACCGTCGGAGACAGAGTTTTTCATGAAAAATTAGGTATCGGATATATTAAAGATGTTACTGAAATCGGCTCAAGTGTTATTTATGCTGTTGATTTTGGTTCTCAAGGAATAAAAGCTGTGGATGCGGCTTTTGCCAATTTAAAAAAATTCTAGAGGAAAAATGAAAAAGAGAAAAATTTTCGCACTTTTAATAACAATAACGTTTCTTGTTTTGATATTTCACAAACTCGATTTTTCAAAACTTGTCGAAACTTTTAAGGATTTTGATTTTAAGAATATTTGGGGAATTATTATATTTTACACCATCGCAATGTATCTGAGAGGGTATCGTTGGAAATACCTGCTTTTAGGCGATAAAAAGTATAATCCTATTCATCTTGGCAACTTGTTTATTGTCGGAACAATGTTGAATATATTTTTACCTGCAAGGGCGGGAGATATTTACCGTGCCTATTATCTTGGTGAAACCAAACAGGAAAAGAAAATGAAAATGTTTGGCAATATTATTCTTGAAAGAACTCTTGACGGCATTTGTGTGTTTTTGATTTTACTTGCGGCGGTTTTAATGTACTGTAAACAGGCATGGATTTTGAACATTGCCTATATGATTGGTGCTATTTTTATAGGTAGTTTTATTGCTTTCTATCTTATGTTTAAGTTTAATAAGGTTGATTTTATTTGTGATAAATTAATCGGGTGGTCACAAAGATTACCGCAAAAATTGTCGGGTTTTTGCATTAGGGTTTTGGAGGCGTTGAAAGGTCATATAAACTCTTTTATGGAGGGGTTTGAGGTATTGGACAGTGTTAAATTCACGTCGTTTTCTTTTCTCTCAAGTGCAGTTGTTTGGGCGTTAGAGTGCTATGTTGTTTATTTAATATTGGGCAGTTTTAATTTGGGATTAAGTTTTTCGGCGTCATTGTTTGTGATAAGTTTGATTTCTTTTTCAACGATGATTCCGTCAACATCGGTGTTTTTAGGACCTTATCAGGCGGCATATATCTTGGCTTTGGGTATATACGGAATTGACAAATCAAGCACGCTTGCAATTTCAACTATACATCAGATGCTGCAAATGATTATTATAACAATAATCGGTGTAATTTATTTGTTAAAATTTAATCTTGAAATTAAGAATAAGAAAGAGTAAATTATATTTATGACGAATGCGTTTTCACAAGATTCAAATATGTTTGGACAAGAGTCTCCTCAAGAGAGTCAGAACGCATTTTTGCCCGATTTTGAAAAGATTATGGAGATATTTCCTCCTAAATTAACAAACCACTTTAAACATATTTTCATGGATGATGCAATAGAACTTACAATGGAAATCGGCAGAGTTCCTGAAGTTAGACATGCGGGCGGAAGAATTGATTGTCTCGGAAACATTCCTGTTTTGTTTAGAGATTTTGCAATGATTACAGAGAAATTTCCCGAAATTCAACAAAAGAATTTTATTGAAATTCCGGGGACATTGCACAGAATAAAGGCGGCAAGGGATTTTCAGGGCAAAATTTCGGGAATAACCTGTTCTCTCGGGCGGTTTGTTACGGATTCAATCGACTGTATCAGCGATATTGTAACGAGCGGGAAAAGTGTTTTGTTTTTGGGACGTCCAAAATCCGGTAAAACTACCAAGTTAAGAGAGTCGGCAATTCTTTTGTCAAACCAGTTTAAGAAAAATGTTGTCGTCATTGACCCTTACAAAGATATTTTGGGCGAAAGCGACGATTTGCATCCTGCCTTGAAAAGCGTAAAAAGATATGTTGGTGCGGACGGTCAGTTTAAGAAAGAACTGATGCTTGAGGCGGATGAAGTTTTTAATCCCGAAGTAATGATTATTGATGAAATTTCGACAAAACAAGAAATTCAGACCGTAAAAACATTGACTGATAAAGGGATTGTTGTAATTTCAAGTATGTTGGGTTCAAATCTTGAAAGTTTGATAAAAAATCCAAAACTTTTTGATGCGGTAGGTTCAATACAAACTATAAACTTTAGTGAAAAAGAGGTTGATGAAAATGTGGATATGGTATCACAACCGACGTTTCAACGTGTTCATGAACCTATTTTTGATATGTTGATAGAGATAATTAATGTAAATATGTTTTCGGTTTATCAGAATTTGCAAGAGGCTGTAGACGGGATTTTAGAGCGAGACCCGATACATCCTGATTATAGAAATACGGGAAGAACGGCGGTTTCGGATGACAGATACCGTGATACTAATTTTGGAGAAGAAGATAAAAAAGATGTTCGGGTTAAGTCAATGAAAGCAATCATTCAGGAATCGTTTTTCCACGGTGCAAGTTGGATGGGGCAAAATTTCATCGCATAAAGTTGTTGAAATTTTTATATCAATTATATTAAAATAATTTTCGAATATTTTTCGAAACAAAGTTTCGAAATTTTTTTTGTAAATTTTTTTCGAAAAAATTTTTTATAAAATTTTTCTATCAAAAATTAATGGAAAAATTTTTCAAAAACCCGTAAAATAAGAAATGCTTAAAATTAAAGTGATTAAAAGGATTAAAAAACAATGAATACATCATAACACTTAGATTTAGGATTTATTTTTCTTGCGAAAATAATAATATATACCAATTATTAAAAGAGATAAAACAAAATATGACCAAATAGGATTGTAATTATAAATAAACATTAATGGGATACCAAAAAATATGAACAAGCCTATTAAATATAAATAATATAAATATATTGATGTACCTATAATTTGAATAATCAAAAGAGTTATATCAATTATTTTATTTAATGTTTTATTTTTGAAAAAATAAAAATCAGGAATTTTAAATTTTTTCTTTTCAAGAACCCCTAAAGGTATGCAAATAACAGTAGCAATAAAAATAACAACACAATTGAATACCGTCCAAATAGCAAAAGTAAATCCTTCTAATTCATTTCCTGCGTAATGACGTATATCTAGTTTATAGTTAATAAAACACAGGTAACTTATGAATAACAAAAAATTGAAACAGAAAAGTTTACGCAGTTCAAGAAAAATTTTTATTAAATTCTTAAAAAACCCAATCATGTCGAAAATATTTTAACACAAAAGGAGAAAAATTTATGTACAACAACTAAAATAGAAAGGATTAAAAAACAATGGATACATCATAAATTATTTAATGTTTATTTTTTTGCAAATTCAAAAGGCATAAAAAAGACAAAAAGACAAAAGAAAACACTAGTATTGTGGGTGTTTTAACTTCATTTATGTCTGTAAGGACTAGAGCAAACATCATACATAAAAAAGGAATAACTATACATAATATTCCTAAAGTTTGTATAACAATAAATTTTTTATTATTGAAAATCGGTAAGTTTTTGAATTTTAGATTAAAAATAATTTCAAATAAAAATATTAATAAATAAACCAATATACAAATAAAACTACGTATGAATAGCAGTATAAAAGCAATACCCAAAGGCAGCATTGCTTGAGAATTATCCTTTACAACAACTTCAATAAAAGCACTAAATTCTTCCGAGCAACAAAACCAAATTAAAGATAACCATCCGTATAATGCTAAGAGGTTATAACTCAGATAATATCGAATTTCGGATAATTTTGACAATTTCATAGTAATAATATTACATCAAAAGAAAGGATTATAAAACAATGAATAAAGAAAATTACATCAACTTAGACAATCAAATGAAACTTTTTTCAAGAGGAGTATATAAAAAAAATAAAAATATTCTTCCTGAAAACAGCCAATATATTTTATCCCTGGATGATAAAAATAGTGGTTTTTATGGAGAAGCATTTTTATATGACGATAAAATTATTATTGCAATTAGAGGAACTAATGAAATTTTAAAAGATTTACTGATAACAGATGTACTACAAATGGGAAGAGAAAAAATTCCTAACCAGTTTAAATATGCAGTTGAGCTATATAATCAAGTAAAATATTATTGTCAAAAGAATAACTTAACAGAAAAAGAGATTATTATAACCGGACATTCTTTGGGTGGAAGTTTGGCACAACTCTTAGGTTATTTTACAGGATGCCAAACAGTAACATTTAATGCCTATGGTGCTGCAGATATGTTAGCCAATGCAGACTTAATTCGTTTAGATTCTATTAAAAAAACTATCGCAATAAGAAATTATGGAAATATTAATGATTTAGTTTTTTATGGTAATATTACTCAACATATAGGACAGGTTTTTATCATTGATACAAATTCATCTGCAGAAAAATTGAGTATTGTAAAATATCATCCTATACAAAATATGGGCAATTTGGAAGATGCTGTTGAGTATGATAGAAATTTACATAATAAATTTGGTCATTTTCACTTACAAGATACGATATTCAAAAAAATTGATGCGTTTTTTAGAAATTCAAAATTAATGTATTTAGAAGTTTTAAATAGTTTATATAAGACCGAACAATTTGTAGAAAAAACAGTTTCAGGACTCTTTAGTAAAGACCATCAATTTATTAAGGAAACTTTAAAACATGTTCCGCGTCCCAAAATCCACCTGATGTACAACCACCATGACGTATCAGAAACATTCAAACCGTTTATCAAAAGCATAAAATACGAGGATTTTTTGGAGGACAGATACGACTCACTTGTAATCGAAATGTCAGACCCCGATGGCAGATTTGATA
>JAFUZZ010000034.1 GCA_017476325.1 bacterium
AAATTTTAATGGGGCATCAAAAACCCGTCATTCTGAAACGCCGAAGGCGGGTTCAGAATCTGTTAATGCCCACGATTTAAAGTCCGCATTAAACGCGAAAGATACCCTTTGTATTGGTGCGCTCCTGCACCGCCGGCAAATTTTTGATTGGAAACATCATGCTTTAGTGTTAATATCTTACGTCAAAAATTTGCGGAATAGGCGGTCTCTTTTGCTCCCCCTCAGGGGCTTTACCCTTGCGGAGGTCCTAATCACCCTCGGTATAATCGGTGTTGTCGCAGCACTCACAATTCCGACACTCATGCAAAAAACTGATGAAAGAGAAACCGTATCAAAACTTAAAAAGTTTTATTCTGAAATTTCTCAGGCATATTCTCTTGCAAAAACCGAACACGGGACTCCTGATAATTGGTACAATGGAGTAGAATACAATGTGGGAGATATAGATGCAAGTAATATCATGGGAGATATTATAACTGATAAATTAAAGGTCCAAAAAGCATGTCATGGAGCGGCAAATACAGGTTGTTTTCCTAATGTTAGTTATAAAAGAATAGACGGTGGATCATCAGGTAATTATGAAACAAATAATGATTTCGTCTCAAAATATTTACTTGCTGACGGTACAAGTTTATTTTTCTATACTTATGGTTCAACCCCTCAAAATTCCGGAAACGGAATGGCAGAAAAACTTTACGGAGCGATGGGGGTTGATATTAACGGTGAAAAAGGTCCAAATACTGCGGGAATAGATAACTTTTCGTTTATTATTTCGGAGCGAGGGATAATTCCTGCCGGTTCACAGATTTTAAATCCTGAAGCAAATTCTGCTTTTCCAAATGATTGTAATGTTAATAGTTGCTCCGGAGGTTGTGAGGCATGTGCTGCTTGGGTAATTTATAGCGATAACATGGATTATCTGAAATGTTCTGACCTTTCCTGGAACGGCAAAACAAAATGTGATTAGTTAATACATTTAAACCAAAATAAAAACTCAAAAAGGATGTCTTTTAATCGCGACATCCTTTTTATTACGATTTTATTTTTCCTTCAGAGCCTCTTCCTGAGCCTTGGCAATCTCTTTCAATTCTTGCCAATGGTCATAAGCCTCTTTTGCTTCTTTTGCCTCTTTTTCATATCTCGGCACAACTCGTATATCCCGATGAGCCTCTAATATTTTTTTCTTATATTCATCTGCTTGAATACTTTTCTCTTTTTGTTCAATTATTGTATCCATTTCAGCAAGACTGAATGTTAAAGCATTTTTTTCAAACTCTATAACCTTTTTATTTTCATCATACTTATCAAGAAAATTTCGTTCATCCTGTGTTAACATTAATTTAGGCTTTTGGGTTAGTTCATTATACGTCCTGTCCAAAGCTTCGCCCTTGTTTGTAACATGCTCAAGGTCTTCCTCCATAACAAACTTCTTAACATCCAATTTGTTAACAAGAGATTGTAACCCCTCTATCTTTACATCGTAGTCTTTAATATACGTATTTGTATCATCAACGGCTGCTTCCCAAATGCTTTCTTCATAACTTTCCGTCTTATAAGTATGCTCCGCCCACTCAATGTCTTTTTGAGTAACGGTTACTTTTGAAACATCCTTGACGTTATCTACATTGGACATGACTTTTACTCCTTTTCATTTCGTATATCGGCATTTTAGCAAATTTTCATAAAAAACTTTTACATTTCTTAATGTTTTTTTGATTATCATGTTTAGTATGAAGAAGATTTTGTTAATTTTATTGTTTTTTATTTTGGGTTGCCCCCAAATATCAGCACAGAAATTGGGGCAAGACAGATTTGACTTTTCCTCAAAACCTGATGAAATGACTCTGTCCGAATACGCAACCATTTATTATGGCGAAAATAACACAGACGATGCAATGGCTGCCATTTTAAAAATAAAGGAATACGAAAGATCCGCTCAGGATTGGCTTATATTGGGTAATATTTTGCAAGACAAAGGAAAAGTTGCCGATGCGGCATTTATGTACAATAAGGCTATTTTAACAGACAAAAAATATTACAAAGCGTATTACAATTTGGCGAACATTTATTTTGATGAAAATAAACTGAATATGGCAATAACAAATTACAAATTGGCGTCAAAATATAACGATAAATTTCCTTATGCGTACTATAACATGGGGTGCGCATATTTGGAATTGGGACAAATAAAAAAGGCAAAATATGCATTCTTGAAGGCAGTAGAGTTAAAAAACACCATTCCCGAATTTCATTATAATTTAGCTTTTGTTTACAAAAAACTCGGAAAAGAAAAGTTGTCCAAACAATATTTGGACAACTATAATAACTTAATGTTAGGACAATAAGTTCTAGAACTTGAACGGATAATCGTCAGGGATTTTCCAGCCGTTTTGTCTTATTAGTTGCGTACAATAATGCCCGCCGTTAATACCGTTACAACCAAAAGAGGCGTTATTTCTTAAAGAAGTTTCTGTTCCGTCCCATGCCCACAAATATGGTTCAAAACCTTTATTTTTATGATACTCTAAATTGGTTCCGCCTTTAGGTTTAAAATGGAATACAAATTGTGTTTTACCTCGAACATGATTACCTGACTCAGCATCTTTAGCTTTCGGATAGAAGTAAATTGCCCAAGCATCCCAAGTAAGCAGACTGCCGTCAGTGAAAGTTAGGTTAAGAAAACCGTCATCAGTTACGACTTTACTTACTTTGATGTAATCTTTCAAGTATTTATTGAACCATTCTTCAGGAGTGCAATCCGTAATAAACTCATCCCATTTTTCTTTTGGACCGTTTTCTATTTCGGAAAGTTCAACCGCATTTTGCATTGTTGAATAGAATTTTGCAAGGTGGGTTTCAACAACGCGTTTGTTGTTATTTGAGATTAGCGTCGGGATTGTGAGTGTCGCGACTACACCGATTATACCGAGGGTGATTAGGACTTCCGCCAATGTGAAGCCCCTGAGGGGGAGCAAAAGAGACCGCCTATTTCGCAAATTTTTGACGTAAGATATTAACACTAAAGCATGATGTTTCCAATCAAAAATTTGCCGGCGGTGCAGGAGCCCACCAATACAAAGGGTATCTTTCGCG
>JAFUZZ010000035.1 GCA_017476325.1 bacterium
ACGGAACCGACGGAACCGACGGAAGAGACTATAGTCGACGAACAATCCGAACAAGCCGAACAATCAGAGGAAGCTGTGCAAGCAGAAACCGAACAAACGGAACAAACGGAACCGACGGAACCGACGGAAGAGACTATAGTCGACGAACAATCCGAACAAGCCGAACAATCAGAGGAAGATGCGCAAGCAGAAACCGAGCAAACGGAACCGACGGAAGAGACTATAGTCGACGAACAATCCGAACAAGCCGAACAAGCCGAACAATCAGAGGAAGTTGCGCAGGCAGAAACGGAACAAGAGATTGTGTTTGAAGAATTTGTTGACTCTGATAAGTCCGAAGATGACTCTAATGAAGTTATAGAGTCTTTTGAGTCAGAAAAGCTTGAAATTGTATCGGATGATGATAATATTGATGAGCCGATTAAGATTGACAATTTAGCGGAGGATGTTCAAGAACCTGAGCTTTTATCAATTTTTGATGATAATTCCGATGAGGAAGTTGACAAAAAAGATATCAAAGTTTTAGAAACTGTTTCAAATGATTTAGAATTTTTAAAAGATGAAAATCAGGGGTCTGATACAAATTCAAATTCAAATGATGAATTTGAAATGGGCAGTCTGGATGATTTGTTTGATGATTTGGATGACTCATCCTATGATGAACAATCCGATGATGAAAAAAAATTCGATGTTGAAGAGCCGATTTTAGTTTCTGATGAAGATAATAACAAACTGGAATTTGTATCTGATGATGAAATTCTTGATAAACCAAAACCTGCTCAACTGGAGACTACCGGCGAATTAGGTTTGTCCATTATTGATGATATGGAACAACTTGAAACAACGGAAAGTCTCAATTTGAAAGAAACTTCCGAGTTGAAACCATTGGTTCTTCAGGATGACGAGCCTGAAAACAAAAGAGAAGAAGAGGTGTTTGAGTATTCTTTCGTGATGGATTCAGTCGGGGAAGAAGAACGAGACTCCGAACAAAAAGAAGTTGTTGACAATACTCCTGTTGAAATTCAACCAAAATCTGAGACAGAGCCTGTTATACCGTCCGAACCGCAAGAAGTTTCTGCCGCATCGCAGGAGGCACAAGATTTGGACACTGCTGACATTTCCGATATTGCGGATTTGTCCGAACTGGATGATTTCTTTGGTGATAATGATGAAAGCGTCGTAAATAGTACGGAAACCACGGAAAATAACGAGGAAAAACCGTTGACGGTTGATGTTTCGTCCGTTCCTGTAAAACAGGAGAAAGATATTGCGCCTGCTGTTCCTCAAGTCGATTTGACTTCTGATATTTTGGGTGAAGAACAAAAAACTGTTGTCGATTTGGACAAAGAAATTGAACAATCTGTTCGTGATGATAAAAAGGGTCATTTGAAGGTATTATTCAATCGCCAAAAATCATCCGCATCATCTGAAACGGCATCTTCACATAATGACAGCGCAAATGATACTTTGACCGTAAAAAATCTTGTTGTGATGATATCTTCAATTTGTTTGTTGTTCACATCTTTGGTTGCGCTTGGAACGTTTATCGGTATCAAATTGTCAGATGGCGTTAAAACCAAATCTGCCGAAGCGTTGAAACCTGAAACACCTGCTGCTCCTCCTGAGGAAGAAAAGCCGCTAATAACACAGGAAAATCTTTCTACGGAACCTATTAGTGCAAAAGTATCAAATATTTCATGGGAGGTTCCTGAAAGTTTGGCTTATAACGATGTTATCAGAGAATATTTACAAATTGCCGGTAAAAATGTTAAGTTGAATTTGCAAAATGAACTTATTTTAACATCAGAATATTCATACTCTCAAAAAGTTGTTGTTGATATGTTAGTAACAAAATCAGGCGATGTTTCAAAATTAAATGTTTCTACATCAAGCGGATCGAAAGCGATTGACCATATTATAGTTAATACGGTTAGAGATACTTTGAAATATTTAAAAATGCCTGCCGGTGAATTAACTGAAGATGTCGAATTATCATTGGTTGTAAGTTTTTAGTACAGAGAAAATAAGACTATGGAAATTAATATAGAACAGGAAAAAATTGACATAATCAAAAATTGCATAGAAACAAATGAACGCTATAGCGGGAATGAAGATTTGTATGAAGATTTTTTTGCCGAAGTTATTAAACGTGGTTTTATTATTTTTAAAAACATGGACTTGTCCGAAAGTTCCGCATCAGTTTATTTAAACAAAATTGTTTCTTCAGCAATTATAAGTGTTTTGGAAAATTCAAAACGCATAGAGTTCAATGATTTTTCCGCGTCGAACAATAAAACATCTTCTGATGAGCAGCCAAAAACTGACTCTGCATCCGAAGACGTTCCGACACAAGTTTCCGTACAAACTTCTGATTATAAAAAGAATAAGTATGAAAATGTTGTTGTGGCTTTTGATTTTGCATATACGCCAACAATAGCGGGCGGAAATATAAAATCAAATGTATTACAAAAAATATACGATACTGTTGTGATATTTAACTCTCAAAATCCGGGAAAAGAGTATTTACAGCTTTATAATCTCAGATATCTTGATAAACTCCCCGTAAGTACAATTTCACAGAAGTTAAATATGCCGCAAAAGGTTATTGTACAAAATTTGTTTGAATTAATGGAAGAAGTTAAAAAAAATCTTGAACAGTTATGATTTGTCCTAAATGTAAAAAAGAAATCCCTGATAATTCATTAAAATGTGAACATTGCAATGCCCGTGTAGGTTCGATATGCAAAAATTGCAATACGTATAACCATATTTATAATGTCCGGTGCGTAAATTGTAACAGTGAATTGATTAAGTTTTGTCCGTCTTGTAAAAGTGTAAACTTGCCGGACGCTCTAAAATGCCGCAAATGCGGATATATATTTCAATTAAGCGAGGATGAATATACCGAAAAATTAGAAGGGGTTGAAATTGATAATTCCCTGGAAGCATCAAATTTGGTGAAGTCATATTCTCAACAGGCGGCAAAAGAAATTTTGCAAAAAGCAATTTTATCACAAAACAAAAAGGTTATTTCTTTGCAAGGTGAGAACGGCATCGGTAAAAGTATTGTTTTGAAAGCCGCTTTGAATGATTTTAGCGACGGTATTATGACTTGGCTTACCGGTGAATGTTCCTATATTTCTCAGCTTAGCCCTTGCGGGTGCGTTCAGAACCTTTTAATAAATTTTTTTAATGTGCCTGCGTTTTGTACGGATACAACTCAACTTTTAAGAGATTCAAGAGAATTTTTTACTAACGAGTTTCCTTTGCTTTCAAACGATGATATCGTTGATTTGGTTAATTTTCTTTATCCGCAAAAGAAAGATTTTTATGAAAATATTTTGTCTAACAAGGATAAAACCTTTGCTCTTTTAAACAAAATTTTTAAAACCATAATTGAAACCAATAAAATTTTAATTATTCTTGAAAACTTTGATTTGATTGACGGAATGTCACAAGAGTTCTTTACAAATTTGTTGAATTCTTATGCAAATGACGAAAGAGTAAAATTTTTGTTAACTTATAAAGGTAAAAGACCAGTTTTGGGATGTTTTTATTCCGAACAATTAGATGAATCAAAATATTTTGACGTTTTGCTTTTGCCTCTTGATAAGGGACAAATCTCAATTTTTACAGACAGAAGTTTTGAAAAAGGAAAATGTCCGCAATCCGTTAAGGATAAGTTGTTTTTAATTTCAAAGGGTAATCCCGCAATAATGGAACAGTTGGTAGGCTTGCTTAACGACTACTATAAGGTCAATAATTCTTTTGATATTGAATTGCCGTCAAATCTTATAAACATTTTGGAAAAACGCCTCGAGTTCTTAAAACCGAACGATACTGCGTATAAAATTCTTTGCGCGGCAGTACTTCAGGGGTTGAATTTTTCGCCTGTAGTTATAAATGAAATTTTGCAAATGGACGAAGTATCTTTTGTTGACTACTTGAATTATTTGCAAAATTTGAATTTCATAGTTCCCGTAAATCAAAATATTTACGCGTTTAAAAACTCTTTGTTGTGGAGCAAGCTGTTCGAAATTATCAAGCAAACTGAAGAGTTTAAAGTTTTGAGCGAAGTTACACTTGATTATTTGAATGAATATACTCCGTCATCATCTTCGATTTTGGGTATAATTTCACAAAACATTGATGCAAAAGAAAAATCGTTTGCTTATTGGAGTGAAAATACAAGGACCGCGTCATATTTCGGCGATATGAATTTGTACATTGTATCGCAAAAACAATGTTTGGAACTTTTGGAAAGTATTGACTATCCGCAGAAAGAACACATCATAAAAAATATTACGGAAAGATTGGGCAAATTAGTTTCTAAAGTTAATCCTCAAGAGGCGATGCCGTATCTTTCAAAAGCAATTCAAAATTCAAGCGGAGATTTGCTCAAAGAGATAGAACTCTTATCCTATATGACGGAATGCTGCAATAAAACAGGTAACTATAACGGCGTGATTGAGTGTGTAGATACACTTTTGAGTAAAATTGACGTTTCCAATGAACTTGAGATTGCAATGATAAAATCAAGAAAACTCAAAGCAATGTTGAAAATAGGTAATTGCGGAGAGTTGGTCAATATGACGGATACGGAAATTTTACCTGTTTTGGAAAAATATATTGACATGAAATCTCACAAAATTGTTTCAAAAGCAATGTTGTGTAAAGCATGGTTAAAAACATATTTGGCGTTGGCAAGTGCCTTGATTTTACAAGGAAATAACAGAGCATTTGAGGTTATTTCCATTTTGTTTGAACTTTTTGAAAGAAACAAAATTACGGATTTAAAATTGATAAATAAAACAAAATTAACTCTTGCACTTGCAAATACTTTGAAAGGTGATATTCTTGCCTCACAAGATATTCTGAGTGAGATTATTCAATCTCCGGAAAATTTTGATAACGATATAATATCAAAATGGAACTTGGTTAATATCTTCAATAAATTTATAAGTCATCAATATGACAATCTAAATCAGGACTTATTTCAGGTCGTTATGTTTGCAAATAACGTAAACGATAACTTTACCAAGAATATTCTCAAAACGATGCTTGGTAAATATTTAAAAGAACACGAAAAAGCAAAACAGGCGATGGAAATATATAATCAGCAAATAGCGTATTTTTCTCAGGAAAAAAATGCTATAGGTGCAATGTTGACATGGTATTTGGTATCGGAAGTTAATTTAATTCTTGACGGCCCTGACAAAGCCATATACGTTGCAAACAAGGCTCTTGACGTTGCTAAAAATCCAAGAATAAATAATTACCTCTTTATGGTTTTGTATAACAAGGTTATTGCCGAGGCGGAAATTATTAAGGGTGATTATGAAAATGCAAAAATGAGCATTGAAAAGGCGATTATGTTTGCCCGTAAATTTGATATGAAATTATTACTTGCAAGTTTATACCTGCTGTACGGAAAATATTTACAGGATTTGGCACTTGCTAAAACGGACGGCGGCGAAACTTATGTTTCAAACGCTTTTAAAATGTATAAAAAAGCCTATTCTATAGCGAAAGATTTAAAAAGCGATAATTTGATTAATTCTGTTGTAAAATCAACCTCTGCACTTAAATCATTTTGTCAGTTGAACAGAATTGCAATTAAGTAATATTTGTTATAGAATAAATTTTGTTGGAAGAGATAAGGAAAAGGGAAAAAAATGAATAAATATCTGGACAAAGCACTTGAAGAAATCAGACTTAAAAATCCGAATGAACCTGAATTTTTACAGGCTGTAAAAGAGGTATATTGTACTGTTGAACAAATTATTGATAAAAATCCTCAATTTGAAAAATTGGCAATGCTCGAAAGGATTGCGGAACCGGAACGAATTATAACTTTCAGAGTACCTTGGGTTGATGATAACGGACAGGTTGTTGTAAACCGCGGCTACAGGGTACAGTTCAACTCCGTAATCGGACCTTACAAGGGCGGATTAAGATTTCACCCCAGCGTAAACCAAAGCATTATCAAGTTTTTAGGTTTTGAACAAATTTTTAAAAACGCACTTACGGGATTGCCTATTGGCGGTGCTAAAGGGGGTTCTGATTTTGATCCTAAAGGAAAGTCCGACAATGAAATTATGAGATTTTGTCAAAGTTTTATGACAGAATTGTACAGACACATCGGTCAGGATGTCGATGTTCCTGCCGGAGATATCGGTGTTGGCGCAAGGGAAATCGGATATTTATTCGGTCAATACAAAAAAATTAAAAACGCTTATGAGGGCGGAGTTTTAACAGGTAAAGCTATTTGCTACGGTGGTTCTTTGGCAAGAAAAGAGGCTACGGGTTACGGATTAATCTTTTACATGAGAGAAATGTTAAAAGCACACGGTCAAACCTTGAACGGAAAAACGGTTACAATATCAGGTTCGGGTAATGTTGCAATTTATGCTTGCGAAAAAGCAATGTCTTACGGTGCTAAGGTTGTTGCATTAAGCGATTCTTCAGGATGCATTTACGACAAAAACGGAATAGACTTGGATTACATAAAAGAAATTAAGGAAGTTAACAGAGGCAGAGTAAAAGATTATTTGCAAAAACATCCTGAGGCTGTATATACTGAAAGAACAGGAGAAGACTCTCCTATTTGGAACATCAAAACGGATATTGCACTTCCTTGTGCAACACAAAACGAATTAACATTAAATTCCGCTAAAAAACTTGCAGAAAACGGAGTGCTTGCGGTGGGTGAGGGTGCTAATATGCCTTGTACGCAAGAGGCAACGGATTATTTGTTGGAAAAAGGCGTTCTTGTTGCCCCTGCTAAAGCTGCAAATGCCGGTGGTGTTGCAACATCAGCGATAGAAATGTCACAAAACAGCATGAGATTTTATTATACATTCGAAGAAGTTGAGGCAAAACTTGACAGAATTATGACGAATATATTTAATGCGTGCAAAGAAAACGCAGATAAATACAACTGTCCGGGAAATTACGTTGCAGGTGCAAATCTTGCGGCATTCCAAAAAATTACAGACGGTATGACGGCTCAAGGTGTTGTGTAGTAATCGTTATATAATTATATTTAAAAAGGATTTTTGTTGTGCAAATAAAATGGGGACAAATTCTTATAGATACTCTAAGGGGCAAAAACTTAGTACTTTTTCGTTTGGCTAAATTATATATCAATTATAAAAAGTCAATAAAACATATAAAAGATTTTGCTGCATACAAAGTTATTTTTAAACTTGATGATTTAGTAAATTGCAACGAAGCCGTTTTGGAACTTGACAGGTATATAAAACGAGAAGACTTAAAGGTTTGTTGGGGAATAATCGGAAATTCCTTAGAAAGTGCGGACAACAATTATTTGAATTTTATTAAAGAAAACAATAATAAAAATTATCAATTTTTCAATCACGGCTATAATCATTTAGAGGGCCCTGAATATGAGTTTTGTGGAAAAAGTGTTGAGGAACAAATTGACACAATTTCAAAAACACAAAAAATTGTTTATGATAAAACAGGGATAACGCTTAGGGCATTCGGAGCCCCTTGTAACCGTATTGATGACAACACAACAGCCGCACTGGAAACCTTCAAAGATATAAAATATTGGTTTTACGGAAAAAATAATTATTCGGGAATATCATTTTTACCATATACAAGGGCTGAAAAAACCGTCGGTAATCCTGATTTTGAGTTTTTAATCGAAAATTTATCGGATTCAGATAAAAATATGAAAATTTTAATTTTACAATTCCATCCTTATCATTGGGATTTTGAACAAAAAATAAATTTTCATTTAATTATTAAATTTTTAAAAAAGTTAGGTTGTGAATTTATATTCCCGGACGAAGCAGTACAACAGGATATTTATAAATAGGAGATAAAATGTCGGATATTACAATTATAATGCCATCTTATAATAAAGAAAAATATATTGCGCAAGCATTGGACTCTATTTTTATGCAGGATACGACGTACAATTATCATGTAATTGTTGCGGACGATTGTTCAACTGACAGAACAGTAGAAATTGTAAAGCAATATCAGGAAAAACATCCGTCAAAGATTACGCTTTTGGAGTCTGAATGCAATCAAAAACTTTATCGAAATGTCAGAAGAGCCTACGAAATGACAAAGACGGATTATTTTTGCGTATTAGATCCTGATGATTATTGGACAGATAAAGGAAAAATTCAAAAGTCATTAGATTTTTTGGAGTCACATAAAGATTATACAATTTATATAACTGCAACGGATAAGATTACAAAAGATGGGAAAATAGAACCTTTTATAAATACACATAAGGTTGTAGATTCAACGTTTGATGACTTTTTAAATAATAAAGCAAAACTTGGTCATACTTTAGGGTGTGTTTTTAGAAATGTAATTTTTAAAAACGGACTGCCGGAAAAAATGGTTAATCTTGATTGTGAAACCTGTGAACAATCCTTTAGAGGCGACACTTTCAGAGCGTTGGTTCATTTGGAAAAGGGTAAAGCACATTTTGTACCCGAAGTTGATGCCCTTTATAGAATTACTGACGAAGGAATTTGGCAAGGTAGTGATGATATTTCCCGAGATATATTTAACGCAACAATTTTCAAAGATTTATGGTTATATTTTGATAAAAAATATCCCGAATTGTTGTTTATCTCATACAAAAATTATAATTTGGTTAAGAATGATTTTATTACAACTTTCAAAAATATTAAAAATGAACAGAAAATACAGCAACAAGCAATACAACTTTCAATTTTAAAAGAACTGTATGATGAAAATGAAAATTCAATAGAAAAATGCATAATGAAGTTGCCTTATAAGCAAAAAATAAGATATTTAATTTATAAAAGAATGTTTAAAAAACTTCACCGAAAAGGTATTGTTTAGAGAGTATTTGCACGGAATAAAAAACTACGTCATTACGAGAAACAAAGTATCAAAGTAATGCCGACCGTTTGTTTTAAACCGGTTTCGACACCGATAAGCCGGGCTGGGATAGGTTAGCTCGTATTTATGGTTTTTTGATTACTCGATGTAACAGTATTCTTTTAATTCGTCGCCGACTTTTTTCATAAAGTCTTGGTCATAAAAATCTTTCCAGGCTCCGACGTTAACCTTTGATATTTCGGGATTAAAAACGGATTTTGGTGCGACGTGGTTTTCGGGCTTTAATCCGGCAAAGTCCATGACTTTTTGGGTTGATTCGTCATAGTTAAATACGATATCCTCAAATCTTAACGTTAATCTGTTAGGATGCGGTTCAAATACTTCTTTGACAAGTTTTTTACGGTACCATTGTATAAAATCGTCAGCCTTTCGCGGAATAATTCCTTTATCATCGTTTTTAAACAGTGAAAAGAAATGGTCGCGCGGGTCTCTCCAAACGCAGATTTGTTTTATCGGAATATCGTTCATATAATAGTTTATCTTATCAAGGTCACTAATTGCAACCAGTTGATCATAAACCAAAACTTCTTTTCCATTTACGACATTAAATAAATAGTGTAAATATTTTGACGTAAATTTATCAAATTCTTCTTCAGTAATATCTTTGAATTTCAAAACCGGATGTTGTCTGAAACCTTTTCCATACATAAATGAGCAGTTTTCATAAACAGTGTTGTTTTTTTGTTCAAACATAAACGGAATGCGTTGAGTTTTAAGAATTTTTAAATCATATTCATTGAAAAGTAATGTTTCAAAAAGATAGTTCATTGAAATTTCAAAAAATGATGAATTGTAGAAGTTTGGACAGTAATCCCAATCTGATAACATCTTTCTGTCATAAGCAGAGTAGATGTTTCTAACAAAATTTTTTATAATAACATCTTTTTCTAATACTGATAGATTTTTATTTTTAAATGCATCAATGTAGTCAAAAAAAACTGAATAGTGAAAAAAGTAAACTTCATTTCCGCATTTAAAAAGGCTCTTTTCTACTACGGAGTAGATATTGTCAATAGCACCGTAAACAAAGGTGTTGTCAAATTCTTCCAAAAATCCTGTGATTGTTGATGAACCGGAATAGAAAAATCCTCTTGTAGTTATGATATTTTTGTATTTAATATTTTGATAGTCTTCGTTTACAAATATTTTAAAATCGTCCTTTTTCCCTCTAACTTTATCAATAAAGTCTTGTACACATTGAATTCTCATTATAAATTCTCCTTTAAATCAGTTTATAGTGTTTTCATAAAATCATCAATTTTTTCAAAGATAAAATTTAAGTTTTTGTCATTTAATTCATAGAACAGCGGCAATCTTACCAGCGTATCGGAAATACGGTTTGTAACCTCCATTGAACCTATGGCTTTGCAATATTTTTTGCCCGCAGGAGAAGAGTGCAGCGGAATATAATGAAATACCGTCCAGATGTCGTGTTCCTTCATAAAGTCAATAAATTCAGTCCTTGTTTCCAAATCTTTAAATAAAACATAGTACATGTGTGCATTGTGTTTACAATCTTGTGGAACTATCGGACGCCTTATTTTTTCATCATACTTTTTAAAAAATTCGTTATACTTATTCCAAATGTCAATACGTTTGTTATTAATTTTGTCCATATTTTCCAGTTGGGAGAACAAGAAAGCAGCGATTAAATCTGACGGCAAGTAACTGGAACCTATATCCACCCAGGTATATTTATCCACTTGCCCTCTAAAGAATTTAGAGCGATTGGTTCCCTTTTCTCTGATAATTTCGGCACGTTCTACAAACTCGTCGCTATTAATTATTATTGCACCACCCTCGCCGGATATTACATTTTTTGTTTCGTGGAATGAAAAACACCCCATATCGCCGATTGTTCCGAGCGGTTTGCCTTTATAAAAACTTCCAAGTGCCTGTGCCGCATCTTCAATAACTTTGAGATTGTAACGTTTTGCGATATCCGTGATTTTATCCATTTCACAAGGAATACCGGCATAGTGGACACAACATATCGCCTTTGTTTTAGGTGTAATAGCTTGTTCAATTAAATTTTCGTCTATATTAAGAGTATCGGGACGAATATCAACAAACACAGGGACAGCCCCTCTTAACACAAAAGCATTTGCTGTGGATACGAAAGTGTAAGATGGCATAATCACTTCATCTCCGGGATTGAGGTTAAGGAGAATGGCAGCCATTTCCAAAGCGGCGGTGCATGAATGTGTTAAAAGAGCTTTTTTAGCGTTTAATTTTTGTTCAAGTAAAGCGTGGCATTTTTTTGTATATAAACCGTCTCCGCGCAATATTCCTTGGTTGTTAATAGCATCTTCTATATATTTAAACTCGTTTTCAATTAAAAAAGGTTTGTTAAAACGTATCATTTTAGGATTTCCTCAATTTTGTCAAAATAAAGTTTTACTGTTATCAGTTTCAGTGCTAAATCAGGGTTAAAGCGAATATTTTCCCAGTTTTCATTTTTGTATTTTGAGATGAAATCATCGCCTTGAGCAGAGATAAAATTATTTTTAGAGCTTAGAATTTTATCCATTTCAAGTTGAGTATCCGGGTTTTGAATATATTTTGCGTAATCAAAATAGTGCCCTTGTTCATGAATTTTGAAAATTTTTCTGATTTTGGTCATGAACTTGCGTTTACGTTTTTGCAACCAAGTTTCAGGATTAAAACCATCCGCGCTTTGGAAAGGTATTTTGGTGTACCAGTAAGGGAAAGCCTTTTTGAGCGCGTCAAAGTATAGTTTGTAGTCTTTTTTATATTCATCAGGAACAGATAAAATAAAGTCCAGTAAGTCGTTATCTAAAAACGGAAACATGACATCATGGTGAGTAAAGGTATATGACATTGATACTAATGAAAATTTCCTAATGGCATTATCTAATATAATTGGATAATAACTGTGTAAATTATAATAATCATCATTTATGTTTAAGAGATTTATTTGATTTTTAAAAATATTCTTAAACATTTCTTTAGACGGCAATTTATCTACATACTCATCGTCAGGTCTATAAACGGCACCATATATTTCACCTCCGACTATACCCGTAAAATAGGTTGTTGTTTCTTTTGGAAAATATTTTGCTGTATTAAAACCATGAGTATGCTGAATTGAATGAAGCCCATCTATATACCAAATATCGTTTTTTCTATCAACTACAACATTTTCATTTGTGATAGAATAGGTTCTATGAGTTTGTTTCATTTTTTTTGCAATTAAAGAGGAAATTTCAATATCTCGACAGCCTTTCTCACCAAATGTTACAAAATTTTGCTCTGTGTTATGGTTTTGTTCATACAAAGAGACGGCTATCATTCTGGAATCCAATCCTCCGCTAAGTGGAACCAGTAAAATATCATCTTTAAAATACATTTTTTTAACGGCGTTCGGAAGTAATTTTGCTAATTTATTTACGGCTTCATCATAAGTAATTTGAGAAGGTTTTATTTCAGAAAACTTCCAATAATATCTTTGGCTATACTCTCCGGTGTTAATATTGTATTCAAAAATACTTGACGGTTTAATTAGTTTTATATTTTCAAACCAAGTTGCATCTTGCAATAAATAGCCTAACTCCATAAAACAATTAAAAGAATTTTTATTAATCGTTAGATCAATATCTTTCAATGAAACAATAGATTTTGCTTCTCCTGCGAATGCAAAATGATTATCTTTTATATAGTAAAATAAGAAATGTGTTCCTCGTCTGTCTGATATAAGACTTATTTTAGAATTATTTTTATCATAAATAACCGCTTCAAAAAATCCGTTTATGTTCTTTAAAACGCTATCAAGAATATTGTTTTTATAAGCTTCATAAAATATTTCTTCAATTACACTTGCATTAAGTTTAAATTGTTGATTAATCTCTGTAATATTAAAACAATTTCCGTTTACAAAAATAATTAAATCATCTTTATCTAAAAACTTATTCTTACAAAAATCCAATTTTACTTCGGATATGATAACCTTATCATCAGAGAAAGTATCTCCTTTGACAAGTTTATCAAAATTCATCATTGAGTTAGTCATATTATCAATATTAAAATTTGAATTAGTTTTTATAAATCCTGTAATTCCCGGCATAAAATCTCCTTTAATGTTTCACAAAAATTTTTGGTATTAGTCTACAAAATTTAACCTGTTTGACTCTTTTTCTTTTTTCATATCAATCAACATTTCTTCGTTAAAATACACGGGACGATAGTCCAATTCGCTTATCGCATTTGAAATGTCATAATGATAATTTAGATTTTCAACTGTTTTATCTGTCCTATATATAATTTGAGAGGGATTATCTTTCGGAGAAAAGACTTTTATCGTTGCTTTAACTTGTTCTTCTATCGAAATTGCTTCCCCGTTTGAAACGTTATAAATACTGTGTTTTATTTCTTTCAAAATAGCTTTATCAATCATTTGCGCCAAATCTTTTACATAAACAACATCCCGTTTTTCTTTACCGTTACCGTAAATTTCAATCGGTAAAGAGTTTATGGCGTTTTGTATAAACAAACGATACGCAATAACGGTCTTTTTCCCGTCTAAAAAGTAATGAGTATCGGGATGCCAAGCGTAGATATTCGGACACCTAAAGACAGCGTAATTTAAACCGTAAGCAGCGTTATAATGTTTTATTAATTCAAGCGCTGCATTTTTAGAAATTACATAAACGGTATGGTCGTTGTTATAATCCATAGCAGGAGGAGAATACGGGTCTATAGCACCGCTTCCCCACAATTTTTTAACATCACTGTGTGTTTGGGTATATATTATTTGTTTAACATTGGTTTGTCGGCAATACTCAAGTACGTTAAGCATTCCGATAGTATTGACGTAAAAATATTTTTCCGGTTCATATTCACTCATTCCTGCGGGTAACAATCCTGCAAGCATAATTACGGTATCTATATTTTTAGGAAGATTTTCAAAACTCTTTTTATCCGTTATAGAACAATTAACATAATTAACATTGTCATATTTTTTGTAAAAATCTTTTTTGTTTTTGACTGTCCATAACTCGTATTTATCGTGTAGATAGTCTGTCAAATATGTTCCTATAAGTCCTGTTGCTCCAAAAATTAAAACTTTTTTCATATTATTTAATCTCTTTCATATACTTTCTTGCATCTTTTCCGGTGTTAAATATCAAATCCAAAATTGTCACACCGTGTTCGAATGGTGGAAACAGTTGTGAATACTCAGGATATCCCGAATAATCCATCCAGGTGAGTTTTATTCCCGCCTCTTTAAATAGGTTTTCGTCGATGTAATCTTTTGCCGCAGGTCCCGATAAATATTCCGTTCCGCCCGCTTTTTGTACCAAATCTACAAGACGCTCTGTTTTTCCTTCTATTAATCCGTAATCCTGACAGAACGATAATTTTGTTTTTATTCCCAAATAATCGCAAATCGCATAAATAAACCTATAGTTTATTTTGCACAAATAATCCTCATTTTCTAAAGATTTATATATTGCTTTAACCCAATCTTGGTTCTCTTTAAAATAAGGGGCTTTGGCATAAGCATTTTGTATAGAATTCCAATGCTTATTAGTCCAAATTTTGTTTGTCACTTTAGTATTACAAATTTTTTGTTCATTCGAAACAGAGCCTTTTGTTTCGCAAGGAATTGTCAACCATTGCAAACCGTTTTGAGTTTTTATCTTATTGCGGTTTCTCCAATCGTTTTTAGTATATTGCATTTCATCGTAAAAGATGAACTCATCAACGGAGGCAATAATATCGAAATAGCCTTTCCATGGAATGTAATTCGATTGCAAAATCGCGACTTTCTTAGGCATTGAAAAACTCCCTCCACAATGAAACGAGACATTTTTCGTTAGTCCAATTTTTGATGTTTTTTCTGTTTTGTTCTACGTAATTGTTTGTTATAAATTCTTTAAACGATAGTGTCGGAATACTTAGTGTGTCAAAAATTTTAACATTTTCTACTTCATTCAAATATTTAAAAGTGCTGATTTCGTTTCTAACAAAGACTTTTTTGCCTTGTTGGAGGTAAAGTATCATATTTCCTACGCCTTGTTGTCTGTTTTGATTTAGGATAAGAACATCATTATTTGCAACAAATTTCTTATACTCTGCACTATCCAAATACCTATCTAAATATTCAAATTTATCTCCAAAATAATTACGACCTTTTTCTATAATTTCGTCTTTATATTTTAAGTTTCCATAAGATAAAATAGTTGTTACCACAATATCTTCATCCTTAAAATTTTTAATAAAATCCATTGCTTGCAATGTTGATTCATCACAAGAATTATTAATTTGAATACGCGTTGTTTTATCTGTTTTTACTATGATATTGGCAGTTTCATCAAAAGATGTTGTCGAAAAAGGATAGTGAACATTATAAAAAGGTGCATCCAAATTGTATTTTTTAGTGGCATATTCTTTATCCATAATGCCGACATACCCTTTAAAATTTTTTCTTACAAAATCGTTTATTTCATCTCTTTGCGCGTTGTACAAATCGCCGCCCCACATAATCCAGTAGGCTTTTTCTTTTAAAATGTCTTGATGCTTATACAAATAGTCAATAACTTCCCAATCAAAAAGCGAATGGCAAATCACTTTTTCATTATTTTCAAAATTCAACTTCTTTAATCTATCTATTTCTACAACATTCTCACCTTCAGGAAAAGGTTGATTTTTGCACAACCTTTTGCATAAAACCAAATGTTCGCGGGAGTCAAAATTTCGGTTTAGAAAATCCACAAACGGTTTGTTAAATTTGTCGTTGAACATTAGGTGAACATATTTGTAGTTTTTTAAGGTTTTATTTATTCTTTTTTGCTTAAAAGACCTTGTTATATTTTTGAAAATTGACATATTTCGTCCATCACATTTTGTAGATTTTGTTATGTAAATCAATCTCCAAATTTAAACCGACCTTTGCGTAATGAGCAATAAATTAATGCGAATTAGAGGATAAGAAACGGCGTTTGTTGTCCATTTTTCAAGTTAGCCGTTTCCCGATAATGAGCATTTAAATTTATTAGCGAAAGAAGCTCAGGTCGGCAGTTTCTTTTGGTTCTGTTTCTTTGCTGCCAAAGAAATAGAACAGTTTA
>JAFUZZ010000036.1 GCA_017476325.1 bacterium
AGATTGCGCAAAATATATTCTTACATATCACAAACTGTTTGACGGTCTGATAAATAATTGTACGGCGTACGATAACGGAGAGTGTTCACAATGTGAGAACGGGTATCAAAACAACGGAACGAGTTGCAGGGATATTCGAGAAAGTACTTGTGACACGTACTCGGGTACTACGTGCACGAAGTGTACAACGGAAAACTTGCTTGTTGACAATGAGTGCGTAAGCAAAACTTCTTTACACTGTCAGACATCGGACGGGGTAAGTTGTTCTGAGTGCGAAAGCGGAAACCTGTTAAAGAATGGCAGTTGTTCATCACTTGCCGATAATCATTGTTATTCAACAACTGACGGTATAAATTGCTCCAAATGTTTAAGTACTTATTATAATAAAGACAATGAGGGAGTCTGCGAACCGATTAATGTTGATAATTGTACAGAGGCAAATTCCGGCGGTTCTTGCACGGCATGTTCAACCGGATACCAATTAGCATGGATTAATCATACTAATTCTTGTTATGCACGGAATAATATATCTTGTTCATCAATTTCGGGAAATACCTGTACAATGTCAAGCGGCGGAACTGCATATAAAGTCGGGAACTTGTGGGTTACATCCGTCGGCAACACATCATATTCTAATGTTGGAATGTACAATGGCTTAGGTGATGATACATATCCCGATTATTATGAGGGTGCCAAAAAAGTATGTGCCGATAAGGGTATGACTCTTGCAAGTGCTGATGATTATCAAAAAATATATGACAATAAAGACTCATATCCTGACGCAAGTTCTCTTACGGGACAATACAGAGCCATTGATGAAAATGTTTGGCATGACTCGATTGTTTATGATTTTGATTTAGGTCAA
Source organism: bacterium (assembly GCA_017476325.1). Classification (GTDB taxonomy): domain Bacteria; phylum Cyanobacteriota; class Vampirovibrionia; order Gastranaerophilales; family Gastranaerophilaceae; genus QHMH01. Next base: position 866 of record JAFUZZ010000036.1, read on the forward strand.
GCAAAATCAAACACAAGAGCCGCACGTCTTGGCGTTCTTTGCGTAGCAAAATAAATTTTCTTTGAAAAAATGATGCAAATATTTTCATTCTAATATTTTTGTATTATCATAATATTATCCTTAGGCAGTATGAAAAAAGGAGGAAATTATGCCAAAGAAAACTATCACGGTAGATGGTAACTACGCTGCGGCGCATGTTGCGTACGCATTAAGTGAAGTTTCAGCAATCTATCCTATCACTCCATCATCAACAATGGGTGAATGGGTTGACGAATGGGCTTCTCAACACAAGAAAAATATTTGGGGTCAAGAAGTAAAAGTTACTGAAATGCAATCAGAAGCAGGTGCAGCAGGTGCTGTTCACGGTTCTCTTGCGGCAGGTGCTTTAACTTCAACTTACACAGCCTCTCAAGGTTTGTTGTTAATGATTCCTGTTATGCATAAAGCTGCAGGGGAAATGCTTCCGCACGTTATGCACGTTTCTGCACGTGCTTTGGCGGCTCAATCTCTTGCAATTTTCGGTGATCACACTGACGTTATGGGTTGCCGTAACACAGGTTATGCAATGTTGGCTGCTAACTCTGTTCAAGAAGAAATGGATATGGCTTTAGTTGCTCATTTGTCAACTTACAAAGCAAAAGTTCCTTTCTTGCAATTCTTTGACGGTTTTAGAACATCTCATGAAGTTCATAAAATTGAAGAAATCTCTTACGAAGATATTAAATCTTTAGTGGAACCTCAATACATCGAAGAATTTAAAAACAGAGCATTGAGACCTGAAGCTCCTGTATGTAAAGTTGGTGCTCAAAACACTGACGTTTACTTCCAAGGTCGTGAAACTGTTAATAAATACTATGATGCGGTTCCTGACATTGTTCAGGAATATATGGACAAAGTTGCTAAAGTTACAGGTCGTCAATATCATCCGTTTGATTATGTTGGTGCTCCGGATGCTACAGATGTTATCGTTGCTATAGGTTCAGGTTGTGAAACTATCGAAGAAACAATCGAATACTTGAACGCAAACAGAGGTACAAAATACGGTTTGGTTAAAGTTAGATTGTACAGACCGTTTGATGTTAAACGTTTCAACGATGCATTACCAAAATCAGTTAAGAGAATTGCCGTTCTTGACAGAACAAAAGAACCGGGTTCAATCGGCGAACCATTATATTTGGATGTTGTTGCAGCACTTGAAAACAAAGATATCAGAGTTATCGGCGGAAGATACGGTTTATCTTCTAAAGAATTCACTCCGTCAATGGTTCTTGCAATTTATAAACACTCTGAAAATAACGGTTTCCACGGATTTACGGTTGGTATCGAAGATGACGTTACAAACCGTTCTTTGAAAATCGAAGAACACATCGTAACAGAACCTGAGGGAACAACAAACTGTATGTTCTGGGGCTTGGGTTCCGACGGTACTGTTGGTGCTAACAAAAACTCAATCAAGATTATCGGTCAATACACTGAAAAAGACGCTCAAGCGTATTTCGCTTATGACTCTAAAAAATCTTTCGGTGTTACCGTTTCTCACTTGAGATTTGGTGACAAACCAATCAAATCAACATATTTAATCACAGCGCCTGACTTTGTATCTTGCTCTGCTCATGCTTACATCGGCAGATACGATTTGTTAAAAGGTATTAAAGAGGGCGGTACATTCTTGTTAAACTCTCCATATACCAAAGAAGAGGCATTTGCTCACTTAACAAGAGATATGCAAAAAACAATCATTGACAAAAAGATTAAATTCTACAATGTTGATGCTGAAAAATTAATCAAGGAACAACCTGGTCTTAGAGGAAAAGGTGCAAACACAGTAATGATGGTTGCATACTTCAAAGTATCAGGAATTATTCCGTTTGACCAAGCTCTTGAAGGTATGAGAGAAATGACTAAGAAAACCTTTAAGAAAAAAGGTGATGATGTTGTTAATATGAACCTTGCCTTGATTGATGCCGCAGTTAATGCAACTGAAGAAGTTGTTATTCCTTCGTCATTAGATGGGGTTGCTTGTGCGGAAGAAATTAAATTGATTCCTGACAATGCCGATAAATTTGCGACATCAATTATTGAACCGTCAATGCGTCAAAAAGGTGATGACATTCCTGTTTCTGCTATGAGCGTAGACGGTGTAATTCCAACAGGTACAGCTTGCCTTGAAAAGAGAGGAATTGCACCTCGTGTTCCTCATTGGAACAGTGAGGCTTGTATTCAATGCGGTATTTGTGCATCTGCATGCCCGCATGCTGCAATCAGAACTAAACTATTTGAAGAAGATACTTTGAAAGATGCTCCTGCATCATTCAATACTGTTGATGCAAAACCAAACGATCACGGTGAAAAATTCAAACTTCAAGTTTATTGCAAAGATTGTACAGGTTGCGGTGTATGTTTGGATCAATGTCCTGTTACACAAAGAAAACCTGAAGCACCTGCTCTTTCTTGGTCAACTATCGAAGTTGAAGATGCCGCAGGTGAAGATGAAAACGAAAAATTCTTTGACGCTGCTCCTGATAACGTTATGGGTAAAAACAACGCAAAAACTCTTAAAGGTGCTATGTTGAAGAAACAGTTATTTGAATTCTCAGGTGCTTGCGCAGGTTGCGGTGAAACTCCTTATGTTAAATTGGTTTCTCAATTATTCGGAGAAAATGCAATCGTTGCAAATGCAACAGGATGTTCTTCAATTTACTCAGGTACATTCCCAACAATCCCTTATACAAAAACTAAAGAAGGCAGAGGTCCGGCATGGGCTAACTCATTGTTCGAAGACAACGCTGAATTCGGTTTTGGTATGAGATTGGCTGTTGATTCAAACAGAGCTATGTTAAAAGACTACGTTCAAAAAGTTCTTGACAATCCTAATGCTAAACCTGATGTTAAGGAAGCATTAGAAGGTGCAATGGCTCATTGGGATAATTCAAAAACTCCTGAAGCTGTCGAAGCACAAAATAAGGTTAAAGAAGTTTTGGCTAAACATTGCGATGATATGTGCGAAACTTGTGCAAAAATTAGAGAACTTCAAGACTACTTCACTGATAAATCAATTTGGATTATCGGTGGTGACGGTTGGGCAAACGACATTGGATACGGCGGTATTGACCACGTATTAGCTCAAAACAGAAACGTAAATATTTTGGTTCTTGATACCGAAGTTTATTCAAACACAGGCGGTCAAGCATCAAAATCAACTCCTACAGGTGCTGTTGCTAAATTTGCAACAGGCGGAAAGAGAACATACAAGAAAAACATGGGCTTAATGAGTATGTCATACGGTTATGTTTACGTTGCATCTGTTGCTTTGGGTGCTGACAGAAACCAAACTCTTAAAGCATTCCAAGAAGCAGAAGCGTATGATGGACCATCAATCATCTTTGCTTATGCACCTTGTATCGCACACGGTATTGATATGAGCAAAACTCAAACAGAACAAAAGCGTGCGGTGGAAGCAGGTTACTTCCCATTGTACAGATATAATCCTGCAAGTGAAACTCCGTTTACTTGGGATGCTAAAGCACCTACAGGATCATATCAAGACTTCATTAAGTCTGAGGGTCGTTATAAATCATTGTTGAAAACTAACCCTGAAGCTGCTGAAGAATTATATTCTAAGGCGGAAAAAGATGCTGCTCAAAGAATGGCAGTTTACCAAGCGGTTGGTTCATTGATGAAATAATAACAAAATCTTTGAACTTTAAAAGCACCTCGAAAGAGGTGCTTTTTTTTAATGGGGACTTGACAAAATTAAGAACATGGTAAATAATATAGACGTAGGACACGCCACCAAGGATTTGTGGAAGTTACCTTGATGACGTGCTTCACTCCTACATTACAGTTTAATTGCTACTACGAATAGCGTTGCTACAAGTAGTAGCATTATTTTAACCGTATCATAGTGCCCTCCTTTCCGACCAATTTCTTCACTTTTGTGTGTGTCGGCGGATAGCGTGAGCATACCTACAAAGTAATTATATTATAATATTACTGTAAGTCAAAATATTCTATTTCAAAACCGTATATAGCTGGTAAAGTAATCTTAAATTATTATCATCCTGTTTAATATCATTAATCAATTCTTCTCTAATTGTTTCAAGAGATTTATGATAGTCAAAGTCAAATAAATCACGAGGTTTAACATTAAATATTTCGGATAATTTTTCAATCTTTTCGGCTCTGATAAAGCCTTTTCCGCACTCAATTTTGCTAAGATTGCGTTCGGCTATTCCAAGAAGTTCCGATAGTTCCTCCTGTGATAACCCCTTTTTTATACGCAGTTCTTTTATTTTTTTCCCGAAAAGTTCTTTAAGTGTGTCCATGTCTTGCCTCATTCTTATTTTATAGAATTTATATAAATACTGTAAGGATAATAAATATCATGATAGACTTGACAAATGATATAAAATATCGTATAGTTTGATATATAATATCTAATTATTATTAGATGTAGTATTTTAAACATTGGTTTAGAAATAAAGGAGAATTGTATGAAGAAAAAAGCATTTAGATTAGTTGCATTTACTCTTGCCGAAGTCCTTATTACCTTGGGTATTATCGGTGTAGTGGCAGCATTAACCATTCCGACATTGATGCAGAAATATCGAACACATCTTGTTGAAACAAAATTAAAAGAGGGACATTCAACACTTGCCAATAATTGGAAAATGAATCAAGTTGAATATGGTTTAAATTTTGTCCCAGAGGGTTTTCCGGCAAAAGATCCTGATGCGGCTTTAGAGAAGTTTGAAAAATATTTTGTTCCCAATATTAAATTTATTGAAGTTAAAAAAGGAACAAAAGGTGTTTATGGATTAATGCCAAATGGTTCTTCCTTATATTTTTACAGAAGATCAGGTTCTGATGATGGTTGGGGAAATGTATATATCTTTATATGTATAGAAGAAAAAGACTGTGAGGCCCTGGATGCGGCAAGCGAACCTTATACTTATGCAAATGTTGGAAAAACTTCTTTTGTAACAACTGTACAAGGAATAGTCCCTCTTAATTGGTATTCCGATAAATCTATTGATGGGCTAAATAATAGTTGTGCAGGAACGGCAAAAGGTGCATGTACGGCGGTAATTTTCCAAAACGGCTGGAAAATTCCCGATGGATATCCATTCAAGTTTTAGTTTTTTAGGGTAGATTTTTCTACCCTTTTTTAATATTAGTGTTAAAATATTGGTATGGAAAATGATTTGGTATCGCAAATAAAAGAGCGTCTTGATATTATTGATGTAATATCAAAAGATGTTATTTTAAAAAAACAAGGCGGAAATTATTGGGGACTTTGTCCTTTTCACAAAGAAAAAACGCCGTCCTTCTCGGTTAATCCGACAAAGGGTATATATAAATGCTTCGGCTGCGGCGAGGGTGGAGATGCTCTTACATATCTTTTAAAAACAAGAGGACTGTCTTTTGGCGATTTGATTAAGGAACTTGCAGAGCAGTTTGGACTTGAACTGCCAAAATACACAGGCAAGAAAACGGATACAACAGACAAAGATAAAATGATTAAAGCATGTACCGATGCTGCTGATTTTTATCAAGAAAATTTATATTCGGATAAAGATGCTAAAACTGTTTTGGAATATTTAAAAAAACGCGGGATTGATGAAAATATTGTTGCAACATACGGACTTGGGTTCGCACCAAAAGATTATGATACTTTATATAAAATTTTGAAAAAAAACTATTCTGATGAAATTTTGGAAAAAGCAGGACTTATTTTAAAAACTTCTAAAGGAAGTTATGTTGACAGGTTTAGAAACAGAGTAACGATACCTATTTTGGATGAGACGGGAAATACGGTTGCTTTTGGTGCAAGGGCGGTTGAAAACGATCAAAACCCAAAATATTTAAACTCTTCCGACTCTCCTATATATAATAAGAAAAAACTTCTTTATGGGCTTTATTATGCGAAGGAGTCAATTAAAGAACTGGACAGCATTATTATTATGGAGGGATATTTTGATGTAATATCCGCTCAGGCTAACGGGGTTAGGAATTGCGTTGCATCTTGCGGAACTTCTCTTACAACAGAACATATAAAACTTATATCAAGATATTCTAAATCAAGAAAAATATACTTGGCTTTCGATACGGATACGGCAGGACAAAATGCAACTAATCGCGGAGCGAGAATTATTAAAGATGCTTTTCTTGGTCTTGGAGAAATCAAACAGTTTGATGAAAATTTTTCAGATGTTACAAATGACAGATATATCTCTGAAATAAGAGTTATTGCTCCACCTCAGGGCAAAGATCCTGACGAGTTTATAAGAGCAAACGGAAAAGATGCCTATATGCAGTATGTTGAGCATGCCCCACTTTTAATAGATTTTCAGATAAATCAGGCTTTAAAGAATTTTAAAAATTCAAAAACTCCGGTCGAAAAATCTAATGCAGTAAAGGATATAATCCCAATCTTGCTTGATGTAAGGAATAAAATTATTCGCTCGGAATATATAAAAATGGTTTCTTCTGCTCTTGATATTGATGAAAAATCTTTGGCTTCTGAAATCGAAAAAGCCGATAAGGACGATGGTTTTGGATTAAGTGTAAAAAAATCAATTGTAACAAAATCTTCAAATATCTTTGAAAAAACGCAAAAAAATATCTTGAGCCTTTATTTAGTAAATGCAAACCCCGTTGCGTTACATAATATGTCAAAATATTTTGAGGGCATGGAGTTTGACGGACAGTTAAAAATTGTAAAAGATACAATTGACAAATTGTCTTGTAAAGTTGATAATGTAAAGGAACTGATTGAACAATTATATGTTGAATTTGCAAATAATAATGAAATTAAAAATTTAATAACCGATTTAATATGTTTATCCGAAGCATTTGAAAACCTTGATTTGAAAGATTTTCAGGCAATTATTTTTGAAAGTATTACAAAGTTTAAAAGGTTGCAGCATGATGCAGAAAATAAAAAACTCAAAGAAAAATACCAAAATGTAAACGATAATGATATTGAAGCGCTAAAGTTACAAATACAATTACGTGATAAAATAAATAGCAGAACAGTTGGAGAAAATTAATAAATGGCAAGACGCAGCGAACTTGGAAAATCTACGGTAAGTATGATGGAAGAAGAATCCTCAATGGATTTGTTAAATGAAAAAACAGATGACCTTGATGCAGGAATTGATGCCTCATCCTATGTAAATATGGATTTGGGAACGGATAATATTGAAAATATTGTTCCACCGTCAAATAAGGCAACGGATATATATTTAATGGATACAAGCATGGCTGACGATGATTATCCTAATGATTTTGACGTTCCGAAAGGAGTTTCCATTGATGACCCTGTAAGGTTGTATTTGATAGAAATCGGCAGAATTAAACTTCTTTCCGCAAACGAAGAAGTTGAACTTGCCAGAAAAATTATAGAGGGAGGTACTCCCGGTGCTATTGCAAAAAGAAAGCTTGTGCAGGCTAATTTACGTCTTGTAGTTTCTATTGCAAAAAAATACATAGGTCGCGGGATGCTTTTCTTGGACTTAATACAAGAGGGAAACTTAGGATTAATTAGAGCTGCTGAAAAATTTGACCATGAACGCGGATTTAAGTTTTCGACTTACGCGACATGGTGGATTAGACAAGCGATTACAAGGGCGATTGCGGATCAGGCTCGTACAATCAGAATTCCTGTTCACATGGTTGAAACCATTAACAAGCTTAAAAAAGTTACAAGGAAACTTGCGCAGGAACTTTCAAGAAAGCCGACTGAAGATGAGCTTGCCTTGGAAATGAATGTTAGCATATCCAAACTTCGAGAAATTATTAAAATAGCACAAGAACCTTTGTCCTTGGAAACTCCGATTGGGAAAGAGGAAGATTCGAGACTCGGAGATTTTATTGAGGACAGAAATGCTGATGCTCCGGTAAAAACTGTTGCTTCTGAACTTTTACGAGAAGATTTGGCAGAGGTTTTGAGTACACTTTCTCCTCGCGAGCGTGATGTTTTAAGATTACGTTTTGGTATGGATGACGGACGTCAAAGAACATTGGAAGAAGTCGGACAGCTCTTTGGGGTTACTCGTGAGCGCATCAGACAAATAGAGGCAAAGGCTCTCAGAAAACTTAGACATCCAAACAGGAGTAAACGACTAAAAGAATATGTTGAAACTTAGAGGGGCTTTATGTCCCCCTTTTTATTTTTTGGGGTGTGCAAATTCAAATACATGATAGACAAAAGTAGTCTAATATGGTTGCACACATAGCCCGAATTTTTCGAGTGAATAAATCGAGTAAGTTGGGAAAAACGTGAGTCGAAAAATTCGAGAAAGGCTGTTTCTGTTGGTCCCCATCATGGGGCGTGGCAAGTTCAAACACATGATAGACTAAAGAAGTCTAATATATATTGAACCGGCAAATAGGGGTTGAAGTTTTTTCGAACATGTTATATAATAAGAATGTTAATATAAAAAACGGAGGTTACTTATGAAAAATTTATTCACCCGAGCAGGGGGGGGGGGCGTTAGGTTCCAAA
>JAFUZZ010000037.1 GCA_017476325.1 bacterium
TATACAAACAATCTCCCGATAAGTTTAAAGAATATCTCGAAAGTCATCTAAAAATTCTAAGTTCTGATTGTGAACAAGATGTATGTCTTGCGGATGGTTCAAGCTACAGTTACGAATGTGATGAAACAAAATGTAATTCGATAATAATAGACACAAACGGAGATAAACGACCAAACAGTGCGGGTAAAGACAGGTACAGAATGCTTGTTACAGACCATGGACTAATCGCACAGGGCGAGAGCGAGTATTGCGGAACAATAGATGGCGGATTAGATTGCGGAAAATATATCTTGACGTATCACAAACTTTTTGACGGACTGATTAACAACTGTACGGCGTACGATAACGGAGAGTGTTCACAATGTGAGAACGGGTATCAAAATAACGGAACGAGTTGTCGGGATATTCGAGAAAACACGTGTGACACGTACAGTGGTACTACGTGTACTAAGTGTACGAGCGAAAACCTGCTTGTCGGTGGCGAGTGCATAAGTATGTCATCATTGAAGTGTGATGAATCAGAAGACGGGAAGACTTGTTCAAAATGTAAAAATGGTTATTATATAAATTCACAGAAATATTGTACCGCTCAGCCGTCAACATGTACGAATACTATTTCCAATAATAGCGGATGTGTGGTTTCTAATGGGCAAAAGTCTTTTAATACTTTTGTCGTAGATGGTATGTTGGTAAGTGAAGATATTGGAGTGGTTTCTTCTTCCGGAGTATTTACCCAAGATGGAGTTGAACATCCAAACTATGGTAAAGGTGCAATAGAATATTGTAATAGTTTGGGTATGAAGGTTCCAACAACAGATCAATTAAAAAGGATTGTTTCAAATAAATCCAATAATTCGATTTTTAATGAATATGATTATAATGATAGTTATTATTGGGTTTGGGATGGAGATCCAAATTTTACATCCGGAGCCATAAATTCTACTGATGGGGAATATTTTCCTCATGGTTCTGCGTGTGTGAATGATATATGTCATACAGTCTGTGTTTATGATAATTAGTAAACAAAATTGTTAATTAATGGGTGGACTAAAATTGAACTGAACCCTAAAACCGACTTTTTTTACTTTGTCTGGTTTTAGGGTTTCAGTTCAGACTTTGAGCACCCTCGTTTCTATTTCAACTTTTCTTTTCGTCCGCAGGATTTATCCTCGTCGCAAAAACCAAATCTTTCGCATTTCGGAACTAAATATGGCTTTAACCATGGCTCGGTTTTTATAAGTTCTTCGCACATCATTTTTACCATTGTACGTATTTCATATTGCGCTCTTGAGCATAACCTCAGGTTTGCAATGTGGATTAATTCTCGCAAATTTAAACTTGCCACCAATGAAGATGCTGCCGCGTTTGGCAAAACAAATCTTGCATCTTCCGCAGGAATTCCGGCATCTACAAACTCTTGATATTTTGACGATATTTCCGCCATAAATTCTTCGTAAACTTTCTTTAGTTTTTCATCCTTTTCAATAGTTGGCGGAATTATATAGTCAAATTGTCCCTTTTCTTTTACATAACGTTGTGATTTTTGCGAAAACGACATGTGTCTGTGTCGTACAAGCTGATGAGTGCATGCTCTTGAAACGTTAGAAATTGCAAACGTTACCTGAATGTGCTCTATTGTTGAATAATGTCCCGATGAAATGACACGCTCAACAAGTTTCAACATTTTTTCTTCATCGTCGGCTGAATTGTAAATGTTTATCGGATAATCCGCGCTATAACATGTACGGCATGCCGTATATATCGTTTTTAACATGTTCTCAGGCTTTGATATTAAGTTTACAACAGGTTTGTTTTTCATTTTAACCTCCCGGACACATGCTTTCCCAATCTTGATCTTCGTCGTCTTCTTCTCCGGGTTCTTTTATTTCGTCCCCGTCCTCCAACATAATCATTAACTGTAATTTTAATTGCTTTTTATAGTTCTCTCTTGCCTTTTCTATTGTTTTGGCACAAAATGCAAAACTCGGTATCTCCTTAATCTCTATATAATGGTATGGATTGCCTTCAAAATCAAGGTCTTCACCCTCAATTAATGTCCAGTTTAAATTCAAATAGTATTCTAAATCTTTTGCCATTATTCCTCCGAAATTAATTGTCTAAAGAACGAGAGTTTAGAGGTTGTGAGAGCATTATTCCCTCTCCGCCGATGACGTCAACTTCCCGTCCTTCTATTTTTAAATAAACATCTTCCGTTGTATTTTTGTTTATTGTTTTGATTAATTGATAAAGTCTTTTATAAAGTCCGTCCGTTCCGCCGCCTTGTTCAAAATCAACGCTTAAATCAATGTATTTTTTGCCGTTAAGATTAGAAATTGCACGAAGTTTTGTCTCTTTCGGAATTTCTGTATATATTCCAAGAGCAGATTCTTTGGCGCTCGGACCTTTTAAAAGTTCATGGATTGCAAAATCAAGTTTTTTACCGTCTCTTTCTTCGTCGTAATCTCTTTTTACAATCTTATACACATCTTCTTTTTTAGAATTTTGACCTATAAAATATATTGAAACTGTTTCTTTTTCAACAGGTTGTGCCGGTTGGTCAGGTTCTGTCTGCTTTTGAGGCTCTTGAGGCGCAGGAGTAATTTCTACGGGATTAGACGGCATTAATACCGTCATTATGCAATATACTGCTCCTATAACCAATGCTATTAAAACTAATTTTTTTAAAATACTCATTTTTAACCTTACACATTTTTTGGTATTAAGACTAAACCTTTGATAACGATTGTATCATTGATGATTTTTACGGAATCAACATACAGTTTTGATTTCTTGTTATCCATTATATCAAAAGTAAACGCAAGAGGGTTAGTTTGTTCCAAAATGTAAAGCAATTTTTTTGAATTTACGGTTGAATTGCTTTGTAATCCTGACAGGTGGATTTTACCGTTCTTAACGTTTAGACCTGAAGACAGAGTTACTTTAACGGGTTTTGTTACAAATGTCGGAATTTCAAAAATGAAATAAACTTTATTATTTCTAATTTGGGTTGAAATATCGTTAATCGGAATTCCGAATTTTTTTATTGTTTCAACATATCCTGTATCAATGAGAGTTTGAGAAAGAGCATCGTTATCTATTTTCAATTCGTAGTTTAGAACCATGTTTTCTCTAAATTGAATATTATCTTTGTTAAGTTTTACGGAATTGTATTCGCACATCGTTGTTGAAGAAAAGTTTGATATGTGTGTTCCGTCAACATTCAGGTTTTTACCGTACATTGATAAGTAGCTAAACTTTCCGTTAATCAAATCCAATGTGCCATAGGATTTCATTTTGACCTTGAATTTACCTTTTGTTTCTTTTTTAAGTTCTTTTTTGATTATGCTTTCGGCGATTTGTTCGGATAGCCAATTCATTCCGGTAATTTTGCTGACTTTAAACTTTTGAGCGGGCGGTTGCGGACAATATGTCGTAAAATCGGTTTTTGCCGTTGTTGGAAGTGCAAAAATAAATATTGCGCTCAAAATTGATAATAACTTTTTCATAAGACTTTTCCTGCTTTTATAAGATTATCTTGTATTTTTGCTATTGCACACATTTTATTGTTATGTGTCAAAACAATTATATCACCGTCCGAGAAATTTTGTTTATTTTTTAAAAATTGTCCCATAGATATTTTTTTTGCTTCGATTTCATTTATTTCAGCATGCGGTAAATTTAGCGTCGGTTCTTTTAGGTTTTTAATAACATCTTCGATTGTTTTTATGTCGTATAAATTAACTGAATCTTTTATATAAAAGTTTCCGGCTTGAGTTCTTGTCAATTTAGAAAGAAACGCTCCGCAGTTCAGTTGTTTACCGATATCGTACGCAAGAGAGCGAATATAGGTTCCTTTTGAACATTTGATTATAACTTCCGCTTTTTGTTCAGTGTTATTAAAATTTTTAAGAACCAAATTTTCAATAGTTACCTTGCGAGGTTTTAATTCGACGTTTTTTCCTTCGCGAGCATATTCATAGAGTTTTTTGCCATTGACTTTGATTGCGGAATATATCGGTGGAATTTGTTCGATTTCGCCTTGAAAGTTTTCAAGAATATTTAAAATTTCGGGTTCTGAGATTTTTTTGTCAAACACTTCGGTAACTTGACCTTCAGTGTCAAATGTATCCGTATTTTTACCAAAAGAAATTTCGGCGATGTATTCTTTATCATCATCAAAATATTCAAAAAGTCGCGTTGCATTGCCTATTGCTACGGGTAAAACCCCGCATGCAAAAGGGTCTAAAGTTCCGGCATGACCGATTCTTTTTATTTTGGTTATTTTTCGCAAGTACGATATAACATCGTGAGAAGTGATGTTTACGGGCTTATTTATATTCAAAAACCCGAACACTAAATTTCACCTCTTGAAATTTTGTCAATTAATTCAGTAACTTTTGTTCCGCGTTCTATTGAATCGTCGTAGATGAACTTTAATTCGGGAGTTAGTCTTAGTTTAATTCTTTTTCCGATTTCATATCTGATTTGCGGAACATGTTTTTGGATTGCTTCTTTGGTTTGTTCTTTTTGCTCATCCGAGCCAAAAATACTGTAATACACTTTTGCAAATGAGTTGTCATGCGATACTTCAACATCGACTATTGAAACAAGTCCCGAAATTCTTGAATCTCTGACATCTTTCTGTAATATATCCGCTATTTCTTTCATTAGAAACTTTCTGACTCTTTCGTTGCGAAGTGTATTCATTTTTGGACTCCTTTTGTCTGTCTATCGCCTGTTTTATGATACTAAAAATAATATCTTAAATCAAATATTAAGTTTTGTAAAGTTAATAAAAACAAAAAAGGCAATTTTTTTAGGATAAAAGACTTTATATAAATGTAAGCGAAAAGGAAAGAGAAATGACAGAGTTACTTGTAAAATTCGTAAACAGAAAAAAAAGATTTACAGCATACGATTTAGTATAAGGGAAAGAAAACTTAATAAATCAGATGCTAATACATTATGGAATGGGGTAAAGGTTTAAAACAAAGTAAGTCCGATGTTAAGAACATCGGCTTTTTTTTACGTATATAGATTATTTGAAACGAGGATTTTTTGCAAACGGTTTTAGCAAGGAGGTGTGCTAGTTCAAACACATATTAGACAAAAGTAGTTTAATATGATAGCACACACAGCCCGAATTTTTCGAGTGAATATATCGAGTAAGTTGGAAAAAACGTGAGTCGAAAAATTCGAAAAAGGCTGTTTCTGTTGGTCCCCATCATGGGGTTGAAGTTTTTAGAGACATGGTATATAATAAGAATGTTAATATAAAAAACGGAGGTTACTTATGAACAAATTATTCACCCGACTAGGGGGGGGGGGCGTTAGGTTCCAATCTTAGTAAAGACGCGGATTTAGGTCTTGAGAATTTTATCAGTGCGTCAAAATACAGTCATTCCAAGTCAATATTGGACGCAGGGGACACCCCACCATGTCATTGCGAGGAGTGCGTCAGCACGACGTCGCAATCTTATGACTTAGTAAATCCAAGACAATCCCAAACGCGTATTAAAACCTGTCATTCTGAAACGCCGAAGGCGGGTTCAGAATCTGTCAGAAAGTTTGCTTTTACATTGGCGGAAGTACTCATTACCCTTGGTATCATTGGAGTGGTTGCGGCACTTGCAATTCCGACGCTAATCTCAAACAACAATAAACGTATTGTTGAAACTCGACTGGCAAAGTTTTATTCAAATATGAATCAGGCAGTAGAATTGTCTGAGGTTGAGAACGGGTCAAAAGAAAAATGGGAA
>JAFUZZ010000038.1 GCA_017476325.1 bacterium
CATGTTCGAAAAAACTTCAACCCCTCTATTTTAAAATTAAACAACAGTATATTTTTCGCCGTCGATTTGCTTGATTATTCCCATCATCTCCAGTTCCGTTAACGATATAAGCAAGTTTTCCATGTCTAATTTTGTTTCTGATAAAATATTTTCAAACGATTTTGGCTCAAGTTCAATGGATTTTAAAATCTTTTTCTGTTCCGGCGGTAAATCTCCAAGGCTTAGTTTCATTTGTTCACAGCCCGTTTTGATTTCCCATCCCAATGCCTCAAGTATATCTTGGGCGCATGTCACAAGCGTTGCACCATTTTTTAAAAGTTTATATATCCCCTCTGTATTTGGATTTGAAATTAACCCCGGAATGCACATCAGTTCCCGTCCCTGTTCAAGACAAAGGTTTGCACTTATTAGCGCGCCGCTTTTTAATGACGCCTCGGCAACAACTGTTCCGTAAGAAAGCCCCGTGACTATCCTGTTTCGCTGCGGAAATTGAAATTTTAAAGGCTCTGTTGTCGGAAAATATTCCGATAAAACAACTCCGTTTCCGCTCGCAATCTTTCTGTATAGTTCGCGGTTGTTTGTCGGGTATATAAAATCATGTCCGCTTGCAATTACACCTATCGTTTTTAGTCCGTTTTGCAATGCACTTTGATGTGCAACGGTGTCAATCCCTGCTGCAAGTCCCGAAACTATACAAATGTCCGTTTGATTTAGTTGGGCAATAATCTTTGCCAATATATCCTTTGCCGCATTTGTTGCTCGTCTTGAACCTACAACTGCAACCGTTTTTTCTAAATTACAACCCTCTAAATCCCCACGGTAATAAAACATTGCAGGTGCATTGTTGATTTGTTTGAGTAAATACGGATATCTTTTATCCTCATAAGTGATGTAATTTAAGTTTCTGTCCAAAACCATGTTGACTTTTTCTTCAACATTTGTTTTGTCCCTCAGTCTGAAAAACGTTTCTGCCTGTTTAATTGTTAAACCGTTAATTTCGGATAAATCAGAACTGTGCCATGCTTTTTCAATATCTCCAAAATGATTATAAAGACTTAATATAAATTTTGAATCTGCTTGCACAACAGATGAAAACGCTATCCAATATTTATCATTATCCAACAAAATTTGCTCCCTATTTTTTTAGCCTTGCAATTAAAGATTTTACCTGTTGTTCTTCTTCTTTCGGTACTCCAAGGTTCAAATAATCCTCAAAAAATTCAATCGCATCCTCATTTTCACCTCTTGCCATATATAAAATAGCCGCCTTTTTGTATGGTAAAGGAAAACTGTTATTTACAGCCGTTGCCTTTAAAAAGTTTGAAAGTGCTTTGTCAATTTCGTCATTTGCCTCATACGCCTCGCCAAGAAAATAATAAACCCATGCGTTATCTTCTTTGTATTCCAAGATATTCTCAAAACACTCAATCGCTGAGGCGTAATTTCCAAGTTCAAAATACACTCTGCCTAAATCATAGTAGGCATCATAATTATCGGGCTCCTTCTCCAATATTGCATCAAGTTCATCAATAGCCAAATCAAGCTGAGTATCTTCCATATAAACTCTTGCAAGATAATGTTTTAAAACAGTGTTTTCGGGGTTTTCGCGTACTCCGATTTGCAATAAGTCCGTTGCCTCTGCGTATAATTTTTGTTTGTAATAAACATCGGCAAGGTTTATATATGCCTCTGTTTGTGCGGGATTTAGTTTAAGAACTTTTACAAAATATTTTTCGGCATTCTCAAAATCATTCATATAATAATAGGCAAGCCCCATTGTGTTTAACACCTCAAGGTCGTTTTCATCGTGTTCCAATACAGACGAAAATTCATCAATCGCTTTTGCGTATTCTTTGTTTTTAAACAGTTCAAGAGCCTTTTGTTTATCCATTAGAACAATTCCTTATCCGCGTTTTTACCGATATCATGAATTACTGTTTTTGTATTGCCCTCCGCGTAGAAAGATTTTGGTTTCAAAATCATTTTAATTTTATCCGCGTAAATTGTTTTTACATCCTGTGTGATTGCGGAGCGGCCGATAAAAAATATTTCGTTTGGTTTATTGGTATTTTTATCAGGATAGAATACGGCTTTTGGACCTTGGGCATAATAGTCTTTGAACCAAATTTTTGTTTTTCCGCTTGCAAGGAAGGTATTTTGTTTTTGGTTATATTCCTGATAATTAGATTTTATCAAAAGCGGAGAACCGTCATCAAGTTCCGCTTCGGATACAACATTCCCTTTTGCAATTAACTCTTCGGTTTCTGCGTTATAAATAAAATGGTCTGCCGCTGAACGTTGGTTATCTTGTTTAAGTTTTGCTTTTCCGATTAAATCTATTTTTTGCAATTCTCCGTTTTTATCAGTTTTGATAATTGCCTTGTCCGAAAAAGTTTCAAGTTCTTTATAACGGATTACAACACTGCCTGTAGCGGTCATTTTGTTGTCGTTAATTTCATATTCCTGAGTATCTGACGTGATAATCACAACAGGATCTTCTCCGTCAAAAACAGTTGACTGTACATTCCCTTGTGCCGTTACAACTTTATTAATCAAAGAAACTTTTAAAATATTTGCTTTAACTTCTCTTTTTTTAAATCCTTTAACCTGAACCGCATAAGGATTATCGTAGAAAGTTGCAACATCAAGTTTATTATCTTCTGTAACCGTAACGTCCGCTTTATCGCCCATTACTCTTCCGTCGTCAATATCTACGCGGACATTGCCCTCGGCTTTAATTTTATTGTCCTTTTCTTCGTAAGTTTGTTTATCGGATTGAATTACCAAATCCGCGCCAATTACGGAGATTCCGCACGATAAAAATATTAAACACAATAGAACTATAAATTTTTTCATACCCTTATTTTTTCTCCTTAGAATCATATAGTTTGGTAACAGCTTTACCGATTATTTTAAATTTTGAATAATCACTTGAAATTATACCTTTTTCCGCTGTTGATAAAAGTTGGTTATCCTTTACGATTTTAACGTGTCCGTCAACGGTAATGTCGTTATCGGAACCGCTCCAAACAAGCGTATCACAGAACAAAGATGTTCCGTCCTGAATTACGATGTGAATGTTATCGTATAGAATAATTTCTTGTTTTGTTTCGTTGTAAGAACCTTTTGCGGATTCAAAACTCATTGAAACTTCGTTATCCTTATAAAAATTACCCGTAACATTGTTTAAAAACGCAATTTTATTGTCACTGTCATAGGAACCTGATTTGGCATATATTTCCCAATATTTTTCATCGTTTTTTGTTTCAACAAGAATAACGCTTTGAACATCAAGTTCCTGTTTATTTTCGGTACCTACAAGCTGTTCACGGTTAAAATTTCTCGTTATAATCAGAGCACTCAAAAATGCCCATAAAATCACAAGAACTGCCAATGTCCCGGTTAATGCAATATAAAATCTCTTTTTATTCGTTTTTTGATATTTTTCTTTAATTTGGTTTAAAATCTTTTTCATTATTTTGTTTTTTCTAACATGTCGATACGTTTAGAAAGATCTTCGACTTGTTTTTTAAGTTTTCTGTTTTCATTTTGCAGTGCAATAACTTTTTGGTTAAGTTCTTTAATTGCGTTTATGATTGCATAGAACATGTCTTCTTTTCTGATTGAAAGATAACCGTCATCATCTTTTTTAACAGCGTTAGGGAAGATTTTTTGAAGTTCCTGAGCAATAACACCGACCCTTTTTTTCTTAGGTTCTTCTTTGTATGTAAATTCATAAGTTTTGATTTTCATTATATCATCAAGTCCTGATTTATATTCTCCGATGATATTTTTTAATCGCGCATCGGATTGGACAGTAACATCATTGGCATTAACAGAACCTCTTAAATGAACGGTTGAACCTGTTTTTCCGATTGTAATAACTTGAGTTCCGGCAACAGAACCTGTAGAACCTATAGCGATTGAGGTAATATTAGCGGATGCACCCAAGCTTAATTGGTTTGCGGCGGCACTAACACCTGAGCCGATGGCAATGCCGTAATCACCTGTTGCGTTGGCACCTGAACCGAGTGCAACACTTTGAGCACCTGATGCTGTTGTCCCATAACCGATTGCAAGTGCATCTGCGGCATTTGCAACTGAGCCTTTACCGATAGCGGTTGAGTTTGCCGCTGTTGCATTAGACTCAAAACCGAAAGCGGTTGAATTTGTATTGTTTGCAACAGATGAAGTTCCGATAGCTGTTGAATTTGCTGCGGCAGAATTTGCCCCTGCGCCCAGAGCAACTGTGCTTTCCGCTGTGGCTTTAGAGCCTGCACCGATAGAAGTTGCACTCGTTCCGTTTGCAATTCCGCCATAACCGACTGCAACTGCTCCTGAGGCGTCAGCATTTGCATTCATCCCAACTGAAGTTGAGTTTGCTGCGGATTTAGTGCTTGTACCGATAGCGGTCGCATTTGCCGCGCTTGCGTTTGCACTGTATCCGACAGCCATTGCATCCGCTCCGGAAGTTTTTGTTTCATGCCCGATGGCGGTTGTATTTGCCGCTGTTGCCGCAGCATTCGCCCCAAATTCAATTTGTGAATTACCTATTCTCATCTTAGCAAGAACTTTCGGAGAACCGCTGTTATTTCCCGCAAACAAAATATGGGCAACATCACTGTTTGAGGCATTGGCAACATTCAGCAGAATTTTACCAAAACTTCCGCCCGGAAAACCCGTTGCGCCAACTGCGATACCCTGAGTTTCACCAACGCCGAAATATGCGTCAGAGCCGTTTGTTGCGGCTTGCCATGTTTTATCAACGGATGATTTTGAGCGTTTTGTAATAATTGGCATACTTGCCGCAAGTATGATTGAAAGTACCAAAAGTACAATCATCATTTCTCCCATTGAAAAAGCTTGTTTATTTCTGTTTTTGTTCATTTTTAATTCCCTTTTTAATTATATTATGTATGATTATAATACAACTGTCAAGCCCCATATTATAAGAAAATTACTAACCTTATAGTGAATAAATTAAAAACTGTCATGTTTTCTAAATTGACAATCGGATATTATTTTTTGTAAAATTAAATCAAAAGGAGCAAACAAAATGTCTGATATTTTTAAAAAATATATTACGGTAAAAAACATAATCTTTTTTATTTTGGCGATATTAACCTTAATATTTATTTCAAAAATTAAAGATATAGCCATAATGTTTTTTGCATCATACGTAATTGCATGTTCACTAAACCCTATTGTTGACAAGTTAACGGAAAGAAAAATGAAACGTTCAATTGCTTCAGCATTGGTACTTATTGGCAGCATTTTAATTGCGGCATTGTTTCTGGTTCCTATATTTGTAATTGTAGCGTATCAGATAAAAGCATTCATATTGGCACTTCCAAGCCATTTTGGCACAATACATTCTTTCATAATGGAAAGACCGTTTTTGAATAATACATTGCTGGACAAATCCGCAATAGGTTCAATGCTTTCATCAACGGTTAATGTAACAACGGGCGTTGTGAATACATCCATTGAATTTGTAATGAATATCGCCTCTCAATTTGTGTATGTAATTGCGGCATGTTTGATAATATATTACTTTATGGCAGACAAGGAAGAAGTCAGTAAAGCGTACATGAGTTTGTTTCCGAGAAACATGAAACGAAAAGCCGAAGAAATTATGGAAACAATATCAAAAAAAATCGGCGGATATATGATAGCCTTGATAGTTACAATAGCGAGCGTCGGAGTAGTAATGACAACAGGCTTGCTTATTTTAGGAGTTGACTATGCGGTTTTGCTCGGTTTAATTACTGCGATATTGGATATAGTGCCCGTAATCGGGCCGGCGATAGCGTTAATAATTGCTCTTCTTGTAAGTTTTAAAGCAGGCTGGGTAACAATTTTGATGATTATTGTAGTCTTTTCTTTGGCACAGCTTATAGAAAACAATTTTGTAAGACCGTTTGTTTTCGGAAAAATGCTTAATCTGCATCCGTTAATAATTTATTTCTTTATATTTATAACGGCGCAATATTTGGGTGTGGTCGGAGTAATTTTTGCTCCTGCTATTGCGGCAACTGCTTGCGTTTTGATAGAAGAACTTTATATTAAAAATATTAATTAAGATAAATTTATGGGTACAGGGTCTTGATTTTTTTGAGGCATGGTTTATAATTATAATGTAGTTAATAAAACAGGAGGTATTTTATGAAAAATTTATTGACCCGAGCAGGGGGGGGGGGCGTTAGGTCTCAAAGGTAGGCAAGGAGCGCACGAGAGCCAAAATGGCTTTTTGGGGACGTTAGGTCTCAATACTAGTGAGGACGCGGATTTAGGTCTTAAAAATTTTGGTGGGGCGTCAAAAACCCGTCATTCTGAAACGCCGAAGGCGGGTTCAGAATCTGTTAATGCCCATGATTTAAAGCCCACATTAAACGCGAAAGATACTCTTTGTATTGGTGCGCTCCTGCACCGCCGGCAAATTTTTGATTGGAAACATCATGCTTTAGTGGTAATATCTTACGTCAAAAATTTGCGAAATAGGCGGTCTCTTTTGGTTCCCCTCAGGGGCTTTACGCTTGCCGAGGTCTTAATCACCCTCGGTATCATCGGTGTTGTTGCGGCACTTGCAATTCCGACGCTAATCTCAAACAACAATAAACGTATTGTTGAAACTCGACTGGCAAAGTTTTATTCAAATATGAATCAGGCAGTAGAATTGTCTGAGGTTGAGAACGGGTCAAAAGAAAAATGGGAA
>JAFUZZ010000039.1 GCA_017476325.1 bacterium
CAATGACATGGTAGAATATGTTGCGAATCCAATGTGGACTTTAAATGACGGGCTTTTGACGCCCCGTTAAAATTTTCAATACCTAAATCCGCGTCCTCGCTAACTTTGGAACCTAGTGCCCCCCCCCCCTGCTCGGGTCAATAAATTTTTCATAAGTTTTTCTCCTATATTTTGTTGACTACTTCATTATTATATAACATGTCTCAAAAGAATTCAAGCTTTTATTGCAAAAATTTATTTTTTTGGTATATAATAAATATGACAAAAGAAATTAAAAGAGTTTGCGTTGCGTGCCGAAAATTAAAAAATCGTGACGAATTAATCAAAATTACTAAAACTCACGATACCAATAATTTGGTCATTAATCCAAATTCAAAAACATTTGGCAAGTCTGCATATCTTTGCTATAATAAATCTTGTATAATTGAGGCTTTTAAAAAACGAAAGTTGGAAAAAAGTTTAAAAACATCATTAACAGAAGAGTTTAAGGAAAAGTTGAAATCGAGTGTGCCTATGGTATAATTGATTTGAAGGACGGAGAATTAAATGACAGATAATATGAAAGTTAGCGAATTGGCAAAAGAATTGGGACTCACGAGCAAAGAAGTCGTGGAAAAATTCTCAACACTATCTATATTGGTTAAAGGTGCAACCTCCGTCATTACTGCCGATCAGGCTCAAAAACTCAGAGATTTCGTTAAAAACGGTTCCGTCTTGAAAACTAAAAAACCTAAAGCCTTTATTGTTAAAAAAGCAAAAACGGATTCAAAACCCGAAGTTAAAGTCGAAGAAATTAAAGAAAATAAAACTTCCGCTCCGAAACAGGAAAAAGTTTCCGGAGTTGAAGTTGTTAAACGTGTTAAAAAGGTTGATAAAACCGAAGAAAAAATTTCTAATGAATCTTTAATCGAAAGACCTGCAAGACCAAGAGTCGAAGTTGTTAAAAAAGAAGTTCCAAACCGATTGGAAATTGTCAGACGCGCACCAAGAAAACCTCAGGAACAAATTGAAAAACGTCCTGCCGATAAAAAATCCGCAAGCGAAGATAAGCAACAGCAACCGGTTCAAAGATTTATTATTTCTCAGGACATTTACAGCAAAGGCGGCGTAAAAAAGAAAGTTGATGTAAGAAGAAAAGATAGGGAAGAATCTAAAGAAGAAAAGCAAGAAAGAATTTCTCTTGAAAAAGCCGCTGCTCAAAAGCATAAAAAGAAAATCCAAAAAGAAGAAATCGAAAAAGAAATAACTCAAATTGTTGTTAATGCAGCGATGACGGTTTCCGAACTTGCAACAAAAATTAACAAAACTCCGGCAGAAATAGTTAAATTTCTGATGATGCAAGGAGTTATGGCAACTGTTAACCAACTCATTGATGTAGATACAATCAAAAAAGTTTGCGCGGAATTTAATCTTGAAGTTTTGGAAGAAGACTTGGACGCCTTTATTGAAGAGGAAATGGAAAAAGAAGAAAAGAACAAGGCTCTTGCTAATGTTGATAAAAAACTTCTAAAACACAGAGCACCGGTTGTAAGTATCATGGGACACGTTGACCACGGTAAAACAACACTTTTGGACAGTATTAGAGCATCAAAACACAAAATCGTTGCAACAGAAGTCGGCGGAATTACACAGTCAATCGGTGCGTATACGGTTTATGTCGGCGAGAAGAATGAGAAAAAAGTCGTGTTCATTGATACTCCGGGTCACGAAGCGTTTACGGAAATGCGTGCAAGAGGGGCAAAATCAACTGATATTGCAATCCTTGTTGTTGCCGCTGATGATGGTATAATGCCGCAAACAATAGAGGCAATCAGCCATGCCCGCGCTGCGGAAACCCCAATTATCGTTGCTGTTAACAAAATTGATAAAGAGGGTGCAAATCCTGACAGAGTTTTACAACAGCTAACGGAACACGGTCTTGTACCTGAGGCTTGGGGCGGTGATACTGTAGTTGTTAAGGTTTCGGCTTTACATGGAACAGGTATTGATGAACTGTTGGAATACATTTTGCTTCTTGCTGATATGCAAGAATTGAAAGCCAATCCTAAAGCACTTGCATCAGGTGTTGTAATCGAGGCAAATCTTGACAAGGGTAAAGGTCCTGTTGCAACTCTATTGGTTCAAAACGGAACCTTGAGAGTCGGTAATTGTCTTGTTGTCGGTAATGTTGCCGGACGTGTCAGAGCACTGCTTTCAGATAGCGGGGAAAGATTACAAAAGGCAGAACCGTCAACTCCGGTTGAGGTTTTAGGTTTGACTGAAGTTCCGCAAGCAGGCGATTCTTTTGAAGTTGTAGCAAACGAAAAAGAAATGAAATCTATTGTTGAAAAACGTAAAGAGAAAGAAAGAAATAAACGTCTTGATGCAATGCTGCCTGCACACTTGAGAAAAGAATCCGTTGTTGGCGAAGATTCTCAAGTACAGTTGAATTTGATTATCAAAGCAAATACGCATGGTTCGGCGGAAGCTGTTGCTCAAGCAGTTGCGGGACTTGAATCTGATGAAATTGCAACAAAAATTATTCACGTTGGAGTCGGCAACATTTCCGAAGCCGATGTTATGCTTGCGGCGGCAAGTAATGCGGCAATTCTTGGATTTACAGTAAAAGAAGACGCTAACGCTTCTGCGGCGGCAGAAAAAGAGGGCGTTGTAATCAAGAAGTATGATATCATTTATCAAGTTCTTGAAGATTTGGAAAAGAAAATGTTATCATTATTGCAGCCGGAAATTAAGGAAGTTGAACTTGGTAAGGCTGAGGTTCGCCAGGTATTTACAGTGGGTAAAACTACAAAAATTGCCGGTTGTTATGTGCTTGAGGGTAAAATCTTCAGAGGTAAAAACGCAAGATTGTTACGTAATGGCGAAGAAATATTTGTCGGACAAATTGATCAACTTAAACGTTTCAAAGATGACGTTAAAGAAGTTGCACAAGGTTTCGAGTGCGGAATTTCGTTTGCGAAGTTCAATGACATTCAAGAAGGCGATATAATTGAAGTTTCTACAACAGAAGCAGTTGCAAGAGACGAGTTATAAAGCATAAAAAATCATTCACTCCCCCCGGAGTGGTTTTCTACCTTAGATACAAAAGGTTATTCTCCTTTCGAAACCTTTTGACAAAATGTCTAAGGTTTTCTTTATATGTAAAATTTTTTAAAGAGGGCTTGAAGTTTTTGATACATGGGATATAATGAGAATGTAGTTAATAAAACAGGAGGTATTATATGAAAAATTTATTCACCCGAGCAGGGGGGGGGGGCGTTAGGTTCCAAAGGTAGTCAGGGAGCGGATTTTGCTCTCGAGGGCAAGGGGGCGTTAGGCTCCAAAGGTAGTAAGGACGCGGATTTAGGTCTTGAAAATTTTAATGAGGCGTCAAAAGCCCGTCATTTAAAGTCCACATTGGATGCGCAACATATTCTACCATGTCATTGCGAGGAGTGCGTCAG
>JAFUZZ010000040.1 GCA_017476325.1 bacterium
CTAGTCGGGTGAATAATTTGTTCATAAGTAACCTCCGTTTTTTATATTAACATTCTTATTATATACCATGTCTCAAAAAATTTCAACCCCTTGTGCTAGTTCAATATATATTTGACTACTTTAGTCTTTCATGTGTTTGAACTTGCA
This sequence comes from bacterium, assembly GCA_017476325.1. Lineage (GTDB taxonomy): Bacteria > Cyanobacteriota > Vampirovibrionia > Gastranaerophilales > Gastranaerophilaceae > QHMH01. Next base: position 148 of record JAFUZZ010000040.1, read on the forward strand.
CACCCCAATTTTAATATAATGGGACTTGATAAAAATTTCTGTTTGTTGCAAAATTGGTTTTGAAAAGAGGAAGTTATAAAGAATGGCAAAAACAGTTTATTTAGGGATTGACGTTGGTTCTGTTACAACAAAGTTAACTCTCGTGGATGAATACGGAAAATATGTTGACGGGAATATGCTAAGAACGGCAGGAAAATCTGTTCTGGCAGTACAAACAGGGTTAAAAAAACTTTTGGACACGGCAAAAGAAGAATATGAAGTTTGCGGTGTGGGAACTACCGGCAGCGGAAGAAATTTGGCAGGCGCGCTTGTGGGTGCGGATATTATTAAAAACGAAATTACAGCCCATGCCGTTGCGGCAAGTACTTATGTTGAAGGTGTGCAAACAATTCTCGAAATAGGCGGTCAAGATAGTAAAATAATTATTTTGCGTGACGGTATTGTAACCGATTTTGCAATGAATACGGTATGTGCGGCAGGTACAGGAAGTTTTTTGGATCAACAGGCTAACAGATTGAATGTTCCGATTGAAATCTTCGGTGAAACAGCTTTAAAATCGGAAAATCCTGCAAGAATTGCCGGCCGTTGCGGGGTTTTTGCCGAGTCTGACTTAATCCACAAACAACAACTCGGCTATCCTGTTGAAGATTTGTTATACGGTTTGTGTCAGGCTCTTGTAAGAAACTATTTAAGTAATCTTGCATTAGGTAAAGAACTTTTGCCAACTGTTTCTTTCCAAGGCGGTGTTGCAACAAATGTCGGCATGGTTAAGGCGTTTGAAGAAGCTTTGGGAATGAAAGTTATTGTTCCCGAAAATCATCAATTAATGGGGGCTTTGGGGGCGTCATTGCTCGCTATGGAAAACCACCAATATACAAATAATCCGACTAAATTCAAAGGCTGGGCTGTTGGTGATATGCACTTTAATTCAATTACTTGTGATTGTAACGACTGTGCTAACAACTGTGAAATTGTTACGATTGTTGAATCCGATGAGGTTCAACATGTTGAAAACATAAAAGATATTAAAGGAAATATCATTGCTCGCTGGGGTTCAACTTGCGGTAAGTATTCAATAGGGTAAAACAGGATAATAAAAATATGCAAATTAAAACAGATTTTGAGCATAACGGACAAATTCCGTCAAAATATACTTGTGATGGTGAAGATTTGGCACCGGTTCTTGAGTTTGTTGATGTTCCCGAAAACGCAAAGGAACTTGTTATGATTATGGATGACCCTGATGCTCCTATGGGAACCTGGGTTCATTGGATTTTATACAATATTGGTTCTGATACAAAAATTATTGATAACAATAATTTACCTGCTGGAATTAAAAGCGGATTTACAAGTTTTAAACGCCTCGGTTGGGGCGGACCTTGTCCTCCAAACGGTGTTCACAGATATTTCTTTAAACTTTACGCATTAGACAAACATGTTGATATGCCGGAGGGGTTAACAAAAGAGCAGGTTCTTGAAAAAATTGAAACTTCAGTTATTGATTATTGTGAACTTATCGGATTGTATAAAAGAATATAATCATGTTAAAAAAATTTTTTAACAATGTTTTTGAGCAAAAATTTTATTTAATGTGTATAACTTCCGTTATTTATATTTTGGGCTTGATAGGCTTTTTTAACGGAAACGCCGATATCGTTTTGGGTCTGTTGGTCCTGATTTTTAGTGGTTTTATCTTGAAAAAGTGGATTGTTCCGCGGCTTGCAATATTTTTCATTTTTGTATATTTGTTTGCGTTTTTCAACGCTTTTTTAAGAATACATAATTTTGATGATTTAACTGTTCTTGCTCCAAATAATGCGGTTATTGAGGGACAGGTTGTGACTATTCCTGATTTGGGTTTGGAAACAAGGACAAGATTTTTCTTTGATGTGGAAACGGTCAGTGTTGACGGTAGGATTATCCCTGTACACTCAAAAACTTTTGTCAATATTTACGGTAAGCATGAAGAGATAAATATCGGGGATTATTACGAAATTTCGGGAAAATTAAGGCTTCCGTCAAAAGTTTCTAATCCGTCGCAATTTGATTACGCAAAATATTTGAGAAATTTTGATGTATTTACAACATTTTTTGCCGAATCTTGTACTGAAATCGGGTCTCCAAAAAGTTTAAAATGGAAATTCCTGCAGGGCTTAAATAACAAGCGAAAAGAAATTTTATCTTATCATGCTGAGAATATAAAGAGTCCTAATCTTGAAATATTGGGAGGTGTTGTGTTTGGCGACGATGCTGTTTCGCCTCCTGATAATATTAAAAAATCGTTTATAAACTCGGGGATTTTACACATTTTGGCTGCATCCGGAATGAATGTTGCTTTGATTTACGGAATCTTCTTTTTTCTTTTGAGTTCTTTAAAAGTTCCTCCAAAAATTAATATAATACTCGGTATTGCCATAATTTCAATTTATACTCTTATGACAGGGATGGGAGCCTCTGTTATCAGAGCCGCAGTTATTCTGATATTTATTTTAATCGGGAAATTAATGAACAGAGATGCCCACAGTCTTTCATTGTTAGCCTTTGTCGCGCTTTTAATGCTGATTGTTAATCCTGCCTACATTAATGATGTCGGATTTCAACTCTCGTTTATCGTTACTTTGGGGCTTTTACTTATGACAAAACCTGTGTTTAAAATAACACAGCGGCTGCCCGATTGGTTAAGCAGTGCAATTTTTATTCCTGTAATTGCTCAAATTTGGGTTGCGCCGATACAAATGTTTTATTTTAATACTTTCAGTCTTTATTCTGTCTTTGCAAACATTTTTATTCTGCCGTTTATTACGATAATAAGTTTCGGAGGCTTTATAAGTTCCGTACTTGCTATGATAAAACCTGCGGCTCCGTTTATATGTAAAGTTTTTGATTTTGTTCTCAATCCTGTAATTTCGGGATTAGTTTATGTTTCTGATTATTTTTCAAACCTTTCGCACTCTCTTGTTACTATGCCAAAACCGCATAACATCCAAATGATTTTATACTATTTGGTTTTGATAATATTAACCGTAATTTTGACAAAAGGGTTTAAGAAAAAATTTGTTGGTATTTTGGCTGTTTTGATTTTCGGGTTTATTCTTACTTTTGTAAAATTTGACAAAACTTCCGAATTAATTGTCTTTGATGTTCAAAACGCGGATTGTATGCTTTACAAAACAAACGAGGGGAAATATTTTGTTATTGATACAGGCAAACTCGGATATAATGGGGCTAAAAATCAAGTTAATTATATAATGGCGGAATATCTGAAAGATGAGGGTATAAAAAATATTGAAGGATTAATTCTGACTCATTTTGATGCCGATCATGCAGGAGGTGCCGTTGATTTAATAAAAAATTTCAACGTAAAAAAAGTCTATGTTAATTCTCTTCATGATAAATCTGCCGTGGCACAAAGTATTTACAGCTTGAAACCGCATTTGGTTTTAGCAAAAAATAATCAGACCATATATGAAGAAAACGGACTGTTTATTAAAACTTATATCGGAAATTTTATCGACGAAAAACTTGAAAACGAAAACTCAATAATTACTTATATTAACGATAATAATTATAAGACCTTGCTAATGGGTGATGCAGGAATTGTGGCTTTCAACAAACTAAAAAACGATTTACCCGCAAATATTGATGTTTTAAAAGTCGGACACCATGGAGCAAAAAATGTTGTAAACAATCAAATGACAGAATATTTATCTCCCGAATATTCTGTCATCTCAACGGGATATAACATTTACGGACATCCTGTACAGTCAACGCTTGATGTCTTATCATCGACAAAAATTTTGCGTACGGACAGAAATAATGCATTGAAAATTACCGGCAAGGCAGTTTTTACTTTTGATAAATCCCGCGGTTGGGTTTTGAAAAATTAATTACGTTTTGTAAATAAATTTTATTACTACACTTGACGCAGTACTTTTTTTAATTTACTATACGCGTGAAAAAGGAAAGTAAATGAAAAACACATTAACAATTAAATTAAATAGTTGTTGTTGCTCTAAGTTTATAAGAACTTAGATTTTTGTGTTTGTAATTTTATAAATAGGTTTTGGATTTAAGTTCTTGTATAAAAAGTGTATGTACAAGGACTTTTTTAGTATGCAAAAAAAGGAGATAGAAATGAAAATCAATAAAATAAGTAACGTTAAAAATATTCAGCAACAAAAACCGAATTTTGGAGGGATAGGATTATCACCTGTTTCTAATGCTTTATACACATTGGGCAACAATGATATGTTAAACGCATCTTTTGTGGATGTTTTTGCTATGGATACTCCAAGAACAATAGTTGAATTTAATCACAGAGGTAAACAAGCAGGCATAGAAATGGGATTTAGAGAATATACGGGAACATTTATTGCGGAATTTAGTGCTATTACGTTTGCAACACTAGCTTCTAAAATTTTTACAAAAGTTTTTAAGCCAAATGTAGATATAAATTCCAAAACTTGGGTTACAAATAACGGTATTGATACGTTTAACGAGATTTATAAAAACTCTGACAAAACACCAAAGGGTTTTATAAAAAATACACTATTATCAATGACCGGACTTTCCGGTAAAGATGTAAACTCTTTCAAAAACGACGAAAACTTAGAAAAAATTACTGAAAAATTTGTTAACGTTGTAAATAATAATTTGGATAAAAAATCTCATAAAAAGGCTCTTTTGGACATTCAAGACGAGATTATTAATGTTTTAAAAGCAGATAATTCAATTACTGTTAAATCAGGTGAAAAGTCTTTTAGTGACAACCTTTCTCACGTAGTTAGAGATATGGCGGATGTATCTAAAAATGTTTTCTTCAAAAAGGGAGTGAATGTTACAGAGTCAATTTCAAAAATAAAAAAACTGAATAAAACACGTATTGCGGCAGCAATTCCTATGTCAATGGCACTTGCTCTTTCAAATCAATATATTAATCGACAATGGACAAAGTCAAGAACAGGTATTGACAATTTTGTCGGAGAAAACGGCTACGAAAATAACGTAAATACAAAAATTTCCGCAAAAAAAGAAAAAGGTTTAATGTTGAAAAAAATCGTTTCTGCCGGAGTTTTTGTCGGAATGCTTGCTAAAGTCATGGGGGTTAAAAAGCCGTCAGATATTGTTAAAAAACTTGAATTTAACGGACCTGCAACAGGAGGTAATGCTATTAAAACCATATATGGAACATTGATTTTGGGAAGAATTTTTGCCTCAAAAGACTCAACAGAATTGAGAGAAACAAATGTTCGCGATTACTTAGGTTTCCTAAATTGGTTAGTTTTTGGAGGTTTTGTTTCTAAAGGTGTAGCAAATCTTATGGATAGAAACAGAAAAGACCTGTTTAATATTTCAAAAGACGGTAAAGGTATCGGACATTGGTTAAAAGATATTTCTTTAAAATCTCAAAAAGAAATTATTGCTCAAGGCGGTAATGTTAAGAAAAATCTTGCAAAATTAAACATTGCTCAAATAGCGGGTATAGGCTACAGCGCATTAATGCTCGGGGTTTTGCTTCCAAAATTGAATATTTGGATGACACAACATCAAAAAACAAACAAGAAAGAACTTGGGGCATAGTTCATTTGTAAACAAAATTTAACAAGAATAAAGAAAAATTAAATCCTACCGATAAAAAATGTATAAAAGTATATTTTACGGAGTGCAAGCATGGCAAATATTGAAAGATTGCTAAAAACAATAAGGACAAATGCGCCTGAAAAGGTTGAAACGACGTCAAAACAGACTGTTCAGACTCCAAGTTCGGAAAGTTCGGTTATGAGCAGTGTTCAATCGAAAGATACGAGGGATAAAACTCTTATTGGCGGTTATAATGATTTGATGTCGGCAATGGATGATATTGCGGAAGATGTTAAGCCTCGGACTTATACCGTAAAACGAGGTGATACTTTATCAATGATTGCCAAGAGACAAGGGGTTTCTCTGTCTGATTTGATTAAAGCCAATCCGGGAATAAATCCTGATGTTATTAAATCCGGTCAGACGATTAATTTACCTTTTGTACAAAAAGATGAAGTTGCTCAAAAACAGAAAGATGTTTTATCTTTAAAATTGGGTTGCGGATTTTCTGATTTAGCAGAGCCGGAGAAGAAGTCTGTACAACCGCAGATAAAGCCAAAGACAACGAACAATAATTCACCGTCTAAAGTCCATGTCGTTAAAAAAGGTGATACGCTGGCAATGATTGCCCGAAACAACGGGGTTTCTTTGGCGGAATTGTTAAGAGCAAATCCGGGGATTAATGTCAATATTATTAATATCGGTCAAAAGGTAAAACTCCCGAATGCTGCGCCAAAACCTGTAGCAGCACCAACCCCTGCCCAAGCACAGGCAAAACCGCAAGCAGCACAAAGTTCTGCCGCGTCAAAGATGCAAACACAGGACAATATTGTTTATACGGTAAAAAAAGGTGATACTCTGTGGCAGGTTGCACAGGACCATAATATTACGGTTTCCGAATTGAAGTCCGCGAATAATATGGGAAAAATTCAGTATTTATCTGTTGGTCAAAAGTTGAATATTCCAAAACCTATTATAAAATCGGATATGGATGTTGATCCGGGAAGAGCTGCGGAATATAAAGCATCTGTCGCCGGCATGATGAGAGCAAAAGGTGTTACAAACGAGGCGGAAATTCAAAAACTTTCAACATTGATTACGAATAAGTCTCTTGAAATGAAAGTTGATCCTGTTTTGATTGGTGGTATTATCGGACAAGAAGTCGATTTTAGATATATGTCTGATAACATTTGGGGACGAAACGGCAAAGGAATGATGCAGTTGACTTATACAACCGTTTCAGATTTATACAGATGTAAACCCGGAGTAGCGGATTGTTATAAAGGCAGTCGTGATAATGTTTTAAAAATTATGCAAAAGTATAAAACCCCTGATGATTTGTATAAAGCAATTTGTCAAAAGAATAATTATGAACTTAATTTAGAAGTCGGAATAATTATTTTTAAAGCAAAGATGGAAGAAGATTATGTTGCGCATCCTAAGTGGAGTGAAAGACAGCATATTGAAAATTCCGTAAGAAATTATAACGGCAATGTTGAAAAACGAGCGTCAGGAATAGAAATTCGTGATGAGTACCGAAATAAGATTATGAAAAATTATGATAATTATAAACTGGCATAAAGTTTAAAAGCGTGTTCCTAAGGTACTGAAACAAGATGTATCCCAATAAAACCTTGTTGTTTTTCAAGCAAATATTTGGTCCCCATCGTGGTGTTGAAGTTTTTCGAACATGTTAGCATGTCATTGCGAGGATGAACGGGATTGTCTTGGATTTACTGTCTTTCTCCCTCGCGTATAACGGCATTCTGTCGGCGTAGTTGCAGTCCTGACAATTCCCACTTTGATGAAGAAAACTGACGAACGAGAAACTGTTTCAAAAGTTAAAAAAGTATTTAATACTATTAGCAACGCATTTAGTTTGGCTGTTGCTGAAAATGGTTTCGTAAATTTATGGGGACTTAATAGAGATAACAGTTTTGATGATGCAAAAATTATATTTGATAATATTAGACCTTATCTTAATATTTCAACTGATTGTGGCAGTAACACAGGGTGTTTTTATAATGGAATGTACAAAAACTAAAGCCTCGGGAACGGGACTTTAAAATTATTAATATTTTATAAAGATTGCTTGATTACAAAATTTTCTTGTGTGATAATTATATTGTCGAGTAAAGCATAGAAAAACTCGAACATGGAAAACGAGCATGAAAGAACAAAATTTAGTTTATTTTTTAGATGGAAAATTATACGTTAACCTCACTAATGCTTGTACTAATCAATGTCTTTTTTGTATTCGTAATTTAAAAGATGATGTTAAAGGCAAATCGCTTTGGCTTAGTGACGAAAAATTTTCTGCCGATGATGTTATTGCTCAATTTAACGAAATTTATAACGGCGAAAAAGACTTGATTTTTTGCGGTTACGGGGAACCGACTCTAAAACTCGATATTTTAAAAACAGTTGCAAATTATGTCAAAAAAAATCACCCTGAAATTAAAATTCGTCTTAATACGAATGGGCATGCCAATGTCGTTTATAAGAGAAATATTTTGCCTGAATTGAAAGGGCTTGTTGATGACATTTCCGTTAGTCTTAATGCTCAAAATGAAGACCTCTATAAAGAAATTTCACAACCAAATATTAAAACAGAAACTCCGCTTAAAGAAGTGGAAGATTTCATAAAAAAATCCGTTGACGCGGGTTTTGATACAACCGCAAGTGTTGTAACAGGCTACAAAAACTATGATGTTGATGTGGAAAAATGCGAAACAATAGCGCATAACTTAGGCGCAAAATTTCGTAACAGAGAGTGGCTGGATAACGGCTACTAAAAAACTTGCCGATGGCGGGACTCAAACCCGCGACCTATCGATTACGAATCGATTGCTCTATCAACTGAGCCACATCGGCAAGTACAAACAGAGTATAACACAAAAAACGAAAAAAGAAAAGGTAAAATAAAGGAAAGGTAGGAAAAATGTTAAAAGAACAACTCGACAAAATTATGTGTCCTAAATCTATCGCTGTAGTTGGGGCATCAACTAAAGAACACACAATCGGTTCTGACATTATGAAAAGATTGCAAGAGTACAAATTCACAGGTAAAATTTATCCAATCAACCCAAAAGGCGGAGTAATCGAAGGTTTACAGGCTTACACAACTGTTAATGAAGTTCCTGAAGATATCGACCTTGCTATTATCGTTGTTAATTCAAAATTCGTTTTATCAACAATCGACCAATGTAACGAAAAAGGCATCAAAGGTCTTTGTATCATTACTGCAGGATTTAAAGAATCAGGCAAAGAGGGTGCTGAACTTGAAAGACAACTTGGCGAAAAATTAAAAGAATACGGCATGAGATGTGTTGGTCCTAACTGCTTAGGTGTTGTTAACACTAACCCTGAAATCAGAATGGACGGATGTTTTGCTGAATCTCTTCCTGAACGCGGAAACATCGGTTTCGTTTCTCAATCAGGTGCTTTAGGCGGCGGTATTTTAAACATTTTGAAAGACTTGAATCTTGGTTTTGCTCAATTTATTTCAATCGGTAACCAAGCTGATGTTAACGCTGAAACTGCTATTGAATATTGGGAAAACGATGAAGATGTTCAACAAATCTTGTTATACATGGAATCAATCGCAAACCCTGCTAACTTTAGAAAACTTGCAACAAGAGTTTCTAAAAAGAAACCTATCCTTGCTCTAAAAGCAGGTCGTTCTGCAGCAGGTGCATCTGCGGCATCATCTCACACAGGTTCTCTTGCAGGTGCCGACAAAGCTGCTAACGCATTGCTTGCTCAATCCGGTGTAATCAGAGAATATTCTTTGAAAAACTTGTTCTCAACAGCAAAAGTTTTTGCTAACTGCCCAATTCCGAAAGGAAACAGAGTAGCAATTATTACAAACTCAGGAGGTCCCGGTATCATGGCAACTGACGCGGTTTGCGAATATGGTATGCAAATGGCTCCTATCACAGATGCTACAAAAGAAAAATTGAGAAGTTTCTTGCCGGCTGCTGCTTCAGTTAAAAACCCAATCGACATGATTGCGTCTGCTCCAATCGAGCACTACAAAGAAACTTTGAAAACAGTTATTGCTGATGAAAATGTTGATATGATTATGGTTATTTACTTGCCGTTCTTGGGCTTGAAAGATATCGACGTTGCAAAAGCTGTTATGGAAATCAAAAAAGAATACCCTGAAAAACCTGTTATCGGTGTATTCATGACTAAAAATGAATTCTTTACAAAACTTTCTGATATGGAAGTTAACATGCCGTTCTTTATGTATGCTGAAGAAGCTGCTGAAGGCTTTATGAGATTAGATCAACAAAGAAAATGGGTTGAAAGACCTGAAGGTAAAATCCCTTGCTACGATGTTGACAGAGCAAAAGTTGAATGTATTATTTCTAAAGCATTAAAAGAAAACAGAGCACAATTAACAACTCTTGAAAGTATTGATGTACTTCAAGCTTACGGTATCAGAGCATGCAAATACGGATTGGCAACTAATGAAGAAGAAGTTGTTAGCCTTGGAAACTCAATCGGATACCCTGTTGTAATGAAGATGACTTCAAAAACAACATCTCACAAAACTGATGTTGGCGGCGTAAGAGTTAACATTCAATCAGAAGAACAGTTGAGAGCAGAATACAAAGACTTGATTGCAAAACTTACTGAAAAAGGTTTAATTGACGGTCTTGAAGGTGTAATCATTCAAGAAATGGTTAAAGGAAACAGAGAAATGGTTTGCGGTATTGCAACAGACCCTCAATACGGACCAATGATGATGTTCGGTTTAGGCGGTGTGTTCATTGAAGTTATGAAAGACGTAACATTCAGAATTGCTCCTTTGACAGATGTTGATGCTGATGAAATGATTAAATCAGTTAAGGCATACAAATTGTTACAAGGTGCAAGAGGAACAACTCCTGCTGATATGGAGCAAATTAAAGAAACCTTGTTAAGATTATCTCAATTAGTTAATGACTACAAATTCATCGACGAATTAGACATCAACCCATTGTTGATTTCTGAAAAAACAGGTGAAGGCATAGCAGTAGACGGACGTATTAAAGTAAGAATGGAAGAAGCAAAAGAAGCGTTGAACGCATCTTGCCCTGCAACTTGCTCTTGCTGCTAGTTTATGTATCTAAAGTAAAAAAATACGGACATTGTACTATGTCCGTATTTTTTAGTGATTTTATAGAATAAATTCAATATTGAGGAAAAGTTTGATTTTATTTACATTTTGTTTTAGTATTCCAATCCAAATCATTGCACTTTAAATAGTCCCTGTTTTCGTATGTTAAAACCCATGCCGTGCATTTAGTTAAATCAGTATTATTTAAACACATATCATTTTGACTTTTACTAAATCCTGTTGGTACTATTTTATCTCTATACATTGTAAAATTATACAGATTTCGTTTATCATCATATCGTTTTTTATCCGTTCTGAAATAAATATCTCCACAGTTGTATATTAGCGGATTTGCTGCACACTTTTCCGGTTGCAACCAAACTGATTGAATAAAGGTTCCGTCAGATAGAATCATATAGTCATCGTTTGAACTATTTTCAGAAGATTTGTCACTGTAGGAAATTTTATTAAAATAAGGTAATATTATTTGAAAAAATTTATCACTATTTTGTGAAGATACCGAAGTGTGAACAGATTTTCCGTTTTCATCAGTTACAACTTCACTGTTTACAAGTCCCCACTTATCCACTGTTCCGTGTTCTGCAACAGCAAGCGCATAGGCCTGCGAAAAAGCAGAATGAAATTTTTTAACTTTAGAAACAGTTTCTCTGTCGTCAATTTTCTGCATTAATGTCGGAATGGTAAGCGCCGCAACAACACCAATAATTCCGAGGGTGATAAGGACTTCTGCAAGGGTAAAGCCCCTGAGGGGCACCAAAAGAGACCGCCTATTTCGCAAATTTTTGACGTAAGATATTAACACTAAAGCATGATGTTTCCAATCAAAAATTTGCCGGCGGTGCAGGAGCGCACCAATACAAAGGGTATC
>JAFUZZ010000041.1 GCA_017476325.1 bacterium
CCTCCGTTTTTTATATTAACATTCTTATTATATAACATGTCTCAAAAAACTTCAACCCCTATTTGCAAGTTCAATACATAATAGACTACTTTTGTCTATCATGTGTTTGAGCTTGCACACCCCATGATGGGGACCAACAGAAACAGCCTTTTTCGAATTTTTCGACTCTCGTTTTTCCCATCTTACTCGATTTATTCACTCGAAAAATTCGGGCTGTGTGTGTCAGAGGACTACTTTTGTCTATCATGTGTTTGAACTTGCACATCCATCAAATATAAAATAGGGACTGTAAAAATGAACAGTCCCTAAATATCTTTATCAAATTTTATTTGAATTATAAAGCTGCTTTTGCTGCTTCAAGAACAACTTGGAAAGCTTCTTTGTCGTTTACTGCAAGGTCAGCAAGCATTTTTCTGTTAACGATTATATTTGCCTTTTTGCAACCGTTAACAAATCTTGAGTAGCTTATACCTTCTGCTCTAACTGCGGCATTGATTCTTACAATCCACAAACGACGCATGTTTCTTTTTCTTACACGTCTGTCTCTGTATTCGTATTTCAATGCTTTCATTACAGCACAGTTAGCAACTTTGAAAATTCTGCTTCTTGCACCGATAAAGCCTTTTGCAAGTTTTAATATTTTTTTATGTCTTTTAACGTTTACGTTTCCGCGTTTTACTCTCATGTTTCACACTCCTATCTTGAATACTTCTTGTAAGGTAACTCTTTTGATACTAAATCTAATTGAGATTTAGCAATTTCGCTTTCACCGAAAATTTTTCTTTTACGGCTTTCGCTTTTGTTTGCAAGAAGGTGTCCAATTCCGGCATGTCTTCTCATGATTTTTCCGGTAGCGGTAACTTTGTAACGTTTAGCACCGGATCTGTGTGTTTTCATCTTTGGCATTTCGTTTCTCCTTTTCTCTTGTGTAATCAGGCATACCAATCGCCATAACTACATTCCGTAATTATATTATCCCAAACATTTTTTAAATACAAGTGTTGAATTTTGTCCGCCAAAACCAAAAGAATTGCTTAAAGAGTAGTTAACTTCTTTTTCTTTTGCTTTATTTGGAACATAGTCAAGATTTGCAACCTCTTCGTCTTGGTTTTCAAGGTTAATTGTAGGCGGCACGATGCTATCTGTTATTGCTTTTATACAAATAACCGCTTCAACAGCACCTGTTGCGCCAAGCATGTGACCGTGCATGCTTTTTGTTGAACTTACGCAAAGGTTTTTGTTTTGTTCTTTATCGCCAAATACTTTTGCAATGGCATGAGATTCCGCTTTATCACCTAAACCGGTACTTGTACCGTGAGTGTTAATATAATCAATGTCACTTGGTTCAATGCCCGCATCATGCAATGCGATTTCCATTGATTTAATTGCACCGAGTCCATCGGGATCGGGAGCAACGATATCGTGAGCATCTGCTGTTTGACCGTATCCGACAATTTCCGCGTAAATTTTTGCTCCGCGAGCCTTAGCATGTTCATACTCTTCTAACACCAAAACTCCTGCGCCTTCGCTCATTACAAAACCATCTCTGTCTTTATCATAAGGACGAGAGGCTTTTTCAGGTTCATCGTTGCGTTTGGAAAGTGTTCTTGCACTTGTAAATCCGCCCATGCCAACATCGCAAATTACAGCCTCTGCTCCGCCGGCAACCATTACATCCGCATCGTTATATTGAATTGAACGGAAAGCATCTCCTATTGAGTGTGTTCCTGTGGCGCATGCCGAAACTACCGCTTTACATACTCCCTTTAAACCATGACGCATTGAAACTCCGCCTGCCGCCATGTTTACAATCATCATCGGTACCGTAAACGGAGAACATTTGTTAGTGCCTCGTTCTAAAATTCGAATATGGTTTTCCTCAAAAGTTTTAAATCCGCCCGCTGCCGTACTTACAATAGTGCCGACTCTGTAAGCATCTTCTTTTGTCATATCAAGTTTTGAGTCTTTTATTGCTTCATCGGACGCAATAAGCGCAAATTGCGTATATCTGTCAAGTTTTTTTGCCTCTTTTTCTTCAAAAAAGTCGGTTGCTTTATAATTTTGTACTTCACCCGCAATTTTTACAAGATGTTTATTTAAGTCTATAATGGTCGGATGAGTAATACCGCTTTTTCCCGCTTTTATATTTTCCCAGAATTTGTCAGCACCGACACCATAAGGTGAAACAACACCAATACCGGTAACTACAACTCGTCTTTTTTCCATTTTTACCTCCCTATAAAAAAGGAACATCAGTTCAGACCATCCGCCCAACCTTTGTTCCTTAAAATTTTTAAATAATCTTTTGCATGCACTTATGAATGTGCTTCAATATAATTTACAGCGTCTTGAACTGTTTGAATTTTTTCTGCTTCTTCATCAGGAATTTCGCATCCGAATTCTTCTTCGAAAGCCATTACCAATTCTACAGTATCCAAAGAATCAGCACCCAAATCAGCAGTGAAACTTGCTTCAGGAGTAACTAACGCTTCATCAACGCTTAATTGTTCAACTACAACTTTTCTTACTTTTTCTAATGTACTCATTTTTTTTCCCTTCTTAACTGTTAAACTTTCCGCAATGATTATAACATTAAATTATTTTTTTTGCAACCCCACGAATTTAATAAAATATTAATAATGTTAAAGCCCCGTTTCCGAGGCTTTAACATTTTATTCATCAAGATAGTCCATGTTGTCATGAAAAAGTATATAATTGGTAAAATTCCAATTTTGGGTAAAAGGATCATCTATAGGTCCCAGACCTTTAATCAATCCTGTTTTTATATCCCACCAATAAGAGAACATGTCCACGCCCAATTTATTTGGTCCCTTAGAACCATTTACATCTAACCAAAAATCGGTTACATGATTTTGGTTAGAATCACCGGCAAAGTATAAATAAGTTCCATCAGTCAGAATAAGTTTATACACATGATTTCCGTGCATACAGTGAACAATAGAATCATCATTAACTCTTGAATAACAGCCTGAGCCACAAGCCGAAACCTCTGTTCCGCAGTCTTTGCTAATTTTTAAAAAAGGTTTTATTTTATCAGCAATAGCAACTACGGTTGATTGAAGATTTGTTCTGTCCTCCAAGCCCCATGTTGTTGGCAACCCGTTTTCTTGAACTGATAACTGTGCAGCATTTGAAAGTACACTATGTACTTTTTTAACCTTTGCGATAGTATCTCGTCTGTTGAGATTTTGCATTAAGGTTGGAATTGTGAGAGCTGCAACAACACCGATTATGCCGAGTGTGATTAGGACTTCGGCAAGGGTAAAGCCCCTGAGGGGCACCAGAAGAGACCGCCTATTTCGCAAATTTTTGACGTAAGATATAAACACTAAAGCATGATGTTTCCAATCAAAAATTTGCCGGCGGTGCAGGAGCGCCCCAATACAAAGGGTATCTTTCGCGTTTAATGCGGACTTTAAATGACGGTCATTAACAGATTCTGAACCCGCCTGCGGCGTTTCAGAATGACGGGCTTTTGACGCCCCGTTAAAATTTTTAAGACCTAAATCCGCGTCTTTACTAAGCTTGGAACCTAGTGCCCCACAATTCTGAGAACCTAAAAGCGCGTCC
>JAFUZZ010000042.1 GCA_017476325.1 bacterium
CGCGAAAGATACCCTTTGTATTGGTGCGCTCCTGCACCGCCGGCAAATTTTTGATTGGAAACATCATGCTTTAGTGTTAATATCTTACGTCAAAAATTTGCGAAATAGGCGGTCTCTTTTGCTCCCCCTCAGGGGCTTTACATTAGCGGAGGTTCTAATTACTTTAGGCATCATCGGTGTAGTAGCGGCACTTACAATTCCTACACTCATGCAAAACCTTAACAGACGCGATACCGTAGCAAAAGTTCGTAGTGCGTACAGCACTTTTTCCAATGCTTTTGCTCTTGCGGAAGTTCATCATGGTAACGCCTCAACATGGGATGGTGTTACAAATCAAGATGTATTTTCTGACGCTTCCGAATATACTCAATATGGACTTACAGCAACAGATTGGGTTGGTTTTAAATATATTTTGGACGGAATAAAAACTATTAAGGTGTGTGGACATGGTCAGGATACGAGTTGTTTCCCCGCTTTAGTGTATAACGGAACGTCTTATTTTGTACCTTTTATTTTTCCAAATGGAACAAGTGCATATATTTATCGTTCACCGGAGGGATGTTCGGGAGGAGATAAATGCGGGGCATTGACAATAAATACATTAAAAGCTGATATGCAATCACAGAGCAAACTAGGTCGTGACCAATTCGAATTTTATATTTTCCCAGGAAAAATATTACCAAAAGGATATGATGATATAAACAGCGAACATTGTAACGCTAATATTATCGGGACTCCGGAAGCGTATGCATGCACGGCATATATTATCCGAGAGGGTAACATGGATTATTTGGACGAATAATTAAAAACTCATGAGGGTGACGAAAAATAAAAATGTCACCCTCTTTTTATTTCCCATAAAATCTACAACAAAATATTTTTGGAAAAATTTGTTGCGTAAAATTCTTTCGGAGCCGAAAATCTAACATTGTTTACTCCGCTGTTAACAGTTGCCTTTGCCATTTTAAATTTGCTTAATCCCACGTATGCCGTACTTTCATCCGTAAAAATTTGTTTTAAAAAATTCATGGCATTTCTCCCTTTTTTGTTTTATAATACTAACCGACAAAGAGTTATTAATGATTGTTTTGTAAAAGTCAATATAAAGGAGTAAAAAAATGGCAAAAGTTACAAAAGAAATGAGTATTTTAGACATCGTTCAACAATGTCCCGAAAGCGTTGAAGTATTCAGAAAATACGGTTTGGGTTGTCTTGGCTGTGCAGCGGCAAGATTTGAAAACCTTGAAGCAGGTGCAAGAGTTCATGGTTTCGATGCCGATGAAATGATTAACGAAATTAATGACCTGATTGAAGAATAGTTTTTTTTGAAAGTTGTTCTATAAATCAAAAAAGAGGTAAATTAATGGTTATTCATATTGAATTATGGCAATTATTTTTAATACTTTCAATGGTTTTTCTTATCATTGAAATGTTTTATCCTGTTATGTTCTTTTTAAATTTTGCACTGGCATGTCTTGTAACGGCAAGTGTTGCGGTATACTTACCGAATATTACAGCGCTTATTATTATTGCGGTTGCACTTTCGGCATGGTTTTTGTGGCTTTTAAGACCAATTCTTATGGAAAAAATGAGGTCTAACCGTACCGGCGTTGAAGATAAATACATCGGTAAAGTCGTAAAAGTTATTGAACCGATTAATGCAAACGGCGGTGCAATTACTATCTACGGCGAAAGATGGAATGCTAAGGCAAATGAAGAAATTCCTGCAGGTGACGATGTAAAAATCATCAAAAATGATGGATTAGTATTTTATGTTCAAAAAGTATAAGGAGTAAAAAATGTTATTATCAATTTTAGTTGTATTGGCAATTCTTTACGTAATCAAAGGCGTAATTATTGTTCAACAGGCAGAAGTGGTTATTATTGAAAGACTCGGTAAATTCGAAAGAGTTTTGGAATCAGGTTTGAATTTTATCGTTCCGTTCCTTGATTCTCCTCGCGGAATTTCCTGGAAAGTTATTCAAAAAGGAATTGACGGTTCATCATATTCTTATATAAAAGAAAAAACAAGAATTGATTTAAGAGAATCCGTTTACGATTTTCCTCAACAAAATGTAATCACAAAAGATAACGTTTCAATCAGAATTAACGCGCTTTTGTATTTCCAAATTATTGATCCGAAAAGTGCGGTTTATGAAATTCAAAACTTGCCGGACGCTATTGAAAAATTGACTCAAACAACATTGAGAAACCTTGTAGGTCAACTTGATTTGGATGAAACTCTTGTTTCTCGTGACAAAATTAACCACGAATTGAGAGCAATTCTTGATGAAGCAACAAATAAATGGGGTGTGAAGGTTAACAGAGTTGAACTTCAAGACATTATTCCTCCGACAGATATTCAACAAGCAATGGAAAAACAAATGAAAGCAGAACGTGACAAACGTGCCGCAATTCTTGAAGCTGAAGGTCTTAAACAAGCAGCCATCCTTAAAGCAGAGGGTGAACGTCAAGCCCAAATTAACAAAGCTGAGGGTGAAAAACAAGCAGAAATTCTTAACGCAGAGGGTGATGCCCAAGCAAGAATTAAAAGAGCAGAGGCTGAGGGTAACGCGATTAAAATCGTTATTGATGCTATTGCCGACAAGGGGCAGCCTGATAAATACTTGATTGCTATGAAGTATCTTGAAACTTTGGAATCAATTAACCAAGGTCAAAATAACAAAGTGGTTTACATGCCTTACGAAGCAACAGGCATTTTGAGTTCTGTTGACGGTATCAAGGAAATGTTCAAAGGTACAAAATAGTATAGTTAAAATATTACTCCATCGCCCTGTGGGATGCAAAGGGAACCACAGAGCGGAACGCGATGTGTGTGACCCTGCATGCGGAGGCGAAGCCGCAGAAGAGGGTTGGGGTGAGGCAGTTCGAAAAATATTTGCTATTCTCCCTCGCCCTCTGGGATGCAAAGGGAACCACAGAGCGTAACGCGATGTGTGTGACCCTGCATGCGGAGGCGAAGCCGCAGAAGAGGGTTGGGGTGAGGGTTATTATGAACGAAATTCTAAAAGAAAAATTAAAGGTTTTGCCGTCTTTGCCCGGATGTTATATCTATCACGACAAAGACGGTGAAATTATATATGTGGGTAAAGCGAAGATTTTGAAACGTCGTGTTATGAGTTATTTTTGCCGTAAACACGATAATGCAAAGTTAAACGTTATGGTGCCTCAAATTGAGGATATGGAATATATCATTACAAATTCCGAGGCGGAGGCTCTAATTTTAGAATCTCATTTAATTAAAAAACACAAGCCCAAATATAACATCATGCTTAAGGATGATAAAAAATATCCGTATTTTTTGATTACGGACGAAGATTATCCAAGAATTTTAATTGCAAGAAAACGTAATAAAAACATGCTAAAAGGTAAATACATCGGACCTTATACCGATATTCGGGCAATGCATTCCATGCTTGATTTTTTAAAAAAAACTTTTCCTTTGAAGCAGTGTAAAACTCCAAAATTTAAATCGAGACCCTGCTTGTATTATCAAATAGGCAGATGTCTCGGACCTTGTCAAAATCTTACTACGCCACAAGAGTATGGAAAATTAATCAATCAGGTTGAACTTTTTTTGCAAGGAAAACAAACTGAACTTCTTAATCAATTAAAGTCTCAAATTCAAGAGTTTGCCGAAAAACTGCAGTTCGAAAAAGCTGCAAAACTTCGCGACAGTCTTTTTGATTTGCAAAAATCTCTTGAAAAGCAACGCGTTGTTTATGAAAATACAAAACTAAACGAAGATGTAATTTCTTTTATTTACGAGGCCGGAATTTTTGTTATTGTGATATTAAATATCCGCGAGGGACGATTAATAGATAAAAAAGATTTTGTTTATTTTATGAGTGACGAACCTCCAAAGGAATTTTTTGCGACATTTTTTCAGGAATATTATAATAATTTGCAGGCGGAATTTCCCGACAGAATTGTCTCTTCGGAACTTCAGGAACTTGGTAACAAAGAACTTTATCAAGAGTGGTTGGAAATTTTATCGGGCAAAAAAATAAAAATCAGTTACGGAAAAAGCCAACAGGGAAAAGAATTACAGGCTCTTGCCGATAAAAACGCAAGAGTTTCAATGGACAATGCAAAAATAAAGCAAATGACCAAGATAAACGCTGATTTTAACGAAGTTGGTGCTTTTCTTGCCGAAAAATTGAGGCTTAAAAATTTTCCTTACAGAATTGAATGTTATGACATTTCGCATATTCAGGGTACAAATACGGTCGCATCAATGGTTGTGTTTATAAACGGATTGAGCAAAAAATCAGCGTACAAAAAATTTAAAGTTAAGACAACAGAGGGTAAACCCGATGATTTCAAATCAATGCAGGAAGTTTTAACACGACGTTTAAAAAGACTTGGCGAAAAAGGGTGGGAAAAGCCTGATTTAATAATTATTGACGGCGGCAAAGGACAGTTGTCATCCGTTATGGAAATTGGCTGTGAAAAATTTGACGGGATTGATGTAGTTTCACTTGCAAAACGCGAAGAAGAGGTTTTTTTGCCAAATCAAAGCAAGTCAATTTTGCTGCCGAGAAATTCTGAGGCACTTTATTTAATCCAACGAGTGCGTGATGAGGCTCACAGATTTGCAATAACATATCATCGAAAACTGCGCGGGAAGTCGGCTCTGGCGTAAATTCGCCGGCATGATAATACCGTTTCATTTTTCTAATCAAATCTCTTTTAAAAAATTTTTAAATAAATTTTCAAACTCAACTTTACAAACGATTATGTAAGTAATAAAATTAGTTTAGAGATATAAATAGCATATTGGAGAAGATTTTAAAAATGTCAGGAATAAGATATTTTACAGACAATGAAACCCTAAAGTCTCACATATCAGCGACGCGTGCAATTATTACCGCTCCGTTTTTCGGAAACAATGTAACAGAGATTAAGACTCTTGGTGAAGCCTATGAAATTGCAAGAGAAACTTCCGGTGTTGTTGAACTTAAGGGAAGAAAAGTTGCCGATGCGGAAAAATTAGGTTTACCAAAAGACGCAAATCAACTTCTTTTTAACGACGGTGCCGTTGTCGGACGCTGTGCCGCTGCAAGAAAAATTGTCGGGGATAAAAATTGTGACATAAATTCCCTATTGCCGATTTTACGGGAAGCTATGTACAACATGAGAAACCGTAAACTTATAAAAGCCCAAACCGTTGTCGGACTTGATAAAGACTTTATGATTAAAGCAAATTTGCTTATTCCTGAGGACTTTGCACATATTTTGTACGGCTGGATGGCAAATTTTCAATCTTTTACTGAAGAATATGCAAAACTTTATAAAGAGTCAAAGCAAATTGATGCAAACGATATCTATGTTGTTTCAGACCCTGATTGGTCACATCCTGATCACCCTTACGGTTTGACGCTGTTTGACCCTGAACATAATTGTGCCGCGATTTTGGGTATGAGATATTTTGGGGAACACAAAAAAGGAACTTTGACACTTGCCTGGGGTTGTGCCTCTCAAAAAGGGTATGCCGCATGCCATGGCGGGATGAAAAAATATACTCACAAGGAAACGGGAAAATGCTATCAAGCGGCATTCTTCGGACTTTCGGGTTCAGGAAAATCAACAATTACTCACGCAAAACATCTGGATGACTACGATGTTACAATTTTGCACGATGACGCTTTTATTATTAATACTCACGATAAATATTCAATCGCTCTTGAACCGTCATATTTTGATACAACACGCGATTATCCTGTCGGATGTAAAGATAACGATTACATTATAATTCACCAAAATGCGGGGGTAATCGAGGGTGAAAACGGGGTCATGTATGCCATTACCGGCGATATCAGAAACGGTAACGGACGTGCAATAAAATCAAGATACTGGTCTAAAAACAGAGTTGACAGATTTGATGAACCGATTAATGCGATTTTTTGGCTGATGAAAGATTCTACAATGCCTCCGGTTGTCAAAGTTACAGGCTCTGCTTTGTCATCTGCGATGGGGGCTACTCTTGCAACAAAACGGACTGTCGCCGAAAGAATTGCAAAAGGAATTGATATTAACGCTCTTGTAATTGAACCTTATGCAAATCCTTTTAGAGTTTACCCGCTTGCAAGAGATTATGAAAGATTTAAACAACTTTTCAATTCAGGCGTCGATTGTTACATCTTAAATACGGGAACTTTTCTTGAAACGGATATTACACCGAATGTAACTTTATCAATTATTGAAAAAATCGTTCGCGGTGAAGCTAAATTTGAAAAATGGGGAGATTTTGAAAATCTTTATACTATGGAAATAGAGGGTTTTAATACTGACCTTTCAGACAAAACTTACAGTGATCACTTCAAACGTCACTGGGTTGACAGAATGGAATTTATTAAAACAAGAGAAACGGAAAAATCAGGTGTCGATAAACTTCCGCAAGAGGCTCTTGCTGCGTTGGCACTGGAATTAGCACATTAGAAAGAGGTACGATTAATGAATATTTTTGCTCAATCAACATCAGATTACGATACTTTAGTCCTGGGCTTATTTTACGGAGAAGAACTTAATGATACAGAAATTTCAACTGTTTTAAAACGGGATAAGTTTGAGGGCAATTTTGGCGCAAGTTACGTTTATAATACGACCGAAAAGAGAGTTCTTGTTCTTGGTTTAGGCAAAAAAGAAAACTTTGACCAAAATAAATTGAGAGAAATAATGGCAAAGGCACAAAGACTGTTAACGTCTTTAAAATCAGAGGTTGCGTATCTTCAACTTGAAACAGATTTAGAAGATGAAATTTACGCAGAATTTGCTGCAATCGGACTTTTAACGGGCGAATACGCTTTTGATAAATATAAAACTAAAAAAAGTCCTAAAACACTTAAGGAAGTTTATTTAAACGCATCTTCTCAAAAATCAGTCGACAAAGGAGTAAAAATCTCAAATGCAACATCTTTTGCGAGAAATTTATCAAATGAGCCTGCTCAATTTGTGACCCCTGAAACTCTTGCTCAGTACGCATCTCAACTTGACGGGATTGAAACAAAAATTTATGAGCGCGATGAAGTTGCAAAAATGGGTATGAATGCTTACCTTGCGGTTGGTCAGGGAAGTATAAATCCTCCAAAGTTTATTCACATGCACTATAAACCTCAAAACCCAAAGAAAACAATAGCATTAATCGGTAAAGGTATTACCTTCGATTCCGGCGGAATGGATTTGAAACCTGCGGCGTCAATGCTTACTATGCGTGACGATATGTCAGGTGCCGCTTGCGTTATTGCCGTAATGAGTCTTTTGAATGAATTTAAACCGGACATTGAAGTTCACGGGATAATTGCCGCTTGCGAAAATATGATTAGCGGAAAAGCGTACAAGCCGGGAGATATTTTAACCGCTAAAAACGGTAAAACTATTGAGGTAGAAAATACAGATGCAGAGGGAAGAATAACCCTCGCCGATGCTCTCTGTTATGCTTGTGAACTTGAAGTTGATGAAATCATAGACATTGCAACTTTAACCGGTGCTTGCATGGTTGCTCTCGGTTCTCAATGTGCAGGACTTTTGGGTAACAACAAAAACTTAATGGATAAAATTCAAAATGTTGCAAATAATCAAGGCGAAAGATTTTGGCAGCTTCCAATGTTTGCGGAATATTTTGACATGCTGAAAAGTGACGTCGCAGATATGAAAAATACCGGCGGACGCTGGGGCGGAGCATCAAGTGCGGGAACTTTCCTTAATGAGTTTGTAAATCCTGATATTGCCTGGGCTCACCTTGATATCGCAGGAACCGCATTTTTGGATAAACCTCAAAAAGACCTTATTAAAGGGGCTACCGGTATTGGAGTAAGAACATTAATTAATTACATATTGGGAGAATAAAAATGACAGAACATCAAAGAGTTTTATTATGTATAATGGACGGATGGGGAAATGCCGACGGAAACGATGCTACAAATGCCGTTAAACTTGCAAATCCTGAAAACTTTTATAAGCTTCAAAAAACAGAAAGATACACTCAAATCCACGCTGACGGACAATATGTAGGATTGCCTGAAGGTCAAATGGGTAACAGCGAAGTAGGTCACTTAAACCTCGGAGCAGGCAGAATTGTCCATCAGGATTTATCTAAAATCAATTTGAGCATCAAAGACGGTGATTTTTTCAAAAATGAAAAGTTTCTAGAGGCAATAAACCACGTTAAAAAAAATAATTCCGCACTTCATCTTTACGGACTTGTTTCAACAGGTGGAGTGCATTCATCACTTGAACATTTACTTGCATTGATTAAATTGGCAGCCGATAACAAATTAAAGAGAGTTTACGTTCACGCGTTTTTAGACGGTCGCGATACTCCGCCTTCAAGTGCTTGTACGTATTTGGAAACCGTTGAAAAAGAACTTTCGAAATACGGATTACCTCAAGTGGCATCAGTTGTCGGAAGATATTGGATTATGGACAGAGATAACCGCTGGGAAAGAGTTGAAAAGGGTTATGACTGTCTTGTATCCGGTGACGGCGAAAAAGCGGAGAATGCAATCGCGGGGGTTAAAAAATCTTACGAAAATAAAATTACCGACGAATTTGTAGAGCCTATCGTTTGTCTGGGAGAAGAATCAAGAATTCACGACAATGACGCAATTATTTTCTTTAACTACAGACCGGACAGAGCAAGAGAAATTTCAAAAGCTGTGATGTTCCCGGACTTTGACGGATTTGCAAGGAAGGAAGTTCGAAAAAACCTTTACTATGTAACATTTACGGAATATGATAAAACTTTCACTTTCCCTGTTGCATTTGAAAAGAAAAAAATGGTAAATATTTTGGGTGATGTTTTGGAAGCTAACGGCATTAACCAATTCCGAACAGCAGAGACCGAAAAATATGCGCACGTAACATTTTTCTTTAACGGAGGCGTTGAGGCTCCAAACCCTCATGAAACAAGAGTTCTCGTTCCGTCACCAAAAGTTCCGACTTACGATATGCAGCCTGAGATGAGTGCTTACGAAGTTTGTGACAACGTGTTGAAAGCAATCGACGACACAAAATACGGATTTATACTTGTAAACTTTGCAAATCCCGATATGGTAGGACATACAGGTGTTATTGAGGCTGCAACAAAAGCGTGCAAAGTTGTTGACGAGTGTGTCGGAAAAATCGCCGCAAAATGTAAAGAAAACAACGTTATTATGTTATTAACGGCAGATCATGGTAATGCGGAAGTTATGGTTAACCCTCAAACAGGAAAACCGCATACCGCACATACGACAAATGAAGTTCCGTTTTTAGTAATTAATTCAAATGATGTTACTTTAAGAGAGGGCGGCGCACTTTGCGATGTTGCTCCGACTGTGTTAAAATTAATGAGTATTGAACAACCAAAAGAAATGACAGGGAAATCGTTAGTATAGATATGGAAACAATTATGGAAACAAAACCGCTTGATATTGATTTAGCATTTAAGAAAAATGATGTGGATGAATTATTTTTTAACCTTAGTGAAAATCCTAAAGGATTTAAAAATAAAGATTTTCGCTATACTTTAAGTTTAATTTATCAGACAGTTGAAGATGAATTTGACGGAATTTTCTTGAGTCCGAATCCGCCTGTAAGGAATACTGATTTTTACCTTATTGAAGACAAGGGTAATATTGGATTTTTTATTACTCCGACAAATAATTTTCAATTTTACCTTAAATCAAAAGGATCAATGTTCAGATTTAAACCCGAAATGCTTGGAGGCAAAATCGGCTATGTGATGCCGTTGGATTTAATTCTTGATTACTTTGGCGGATTTGAGGAAGTTCTTGATTTTTCAGCGATAAGTCAATCTTTTGTTTATTTCAACAAATTATCTCAATTCGTTATGAAGTTAATCGCAAAATTGTATTTCATTCCGACAATTCAACAAAAAGCAACAACCTTCAAAGTTGTTTATGAACCTATAATCTCAAATCCTCAAATTGCAAGGATTATCAGCCAATTTGAAGAACATCTGACGGATGATATGTTTATTAAGGGCAAAAAACCGGAAAATTTCATCATCGATTTTATCAGAGGATATTTAAACTATCTGATTTATAAATTTTTAGGTATAAAATACTATAAATTTAAAGACGTAGAATCCGGTCTTTATTTAATAAAAGATATTGAGTTTAAGTCAGTAATGCGTAATAACGATATTTCAGAGGCATTAGCGCAGTGGCTTGATGAACTGTATCTCGGAAAATATGATGTAATACCTTTCTTTAAGGTTAATAAAATTGATGATGAACATTTCCAATTAAAAATTCATATTCGAAACAGAAAAACCGACGAAACGGTTCTTATGGACGAAATTTATCGCAATGACAGGGTTTTTGACATTTTATCATCAGATTTGGCAAAAATTGTTGAAAAACAACTTAATTACGTTGTTAAATATATGCCGGAACTTGAAGATTTGTTTGATGATGAAGAAAAACTTGCACTGGACCTAAATTTGCAAGAAGTGTATGAAATAATTACAAAAACCGCATATTACCTACAAAAAGCCCAAATTGAAGTTATTCTTCCTGATGAACTTACAAACATCGTTGTTCCTAGGGCATCAATCAACGCAAGAATTAAAAAAGATCGTTCCGAAGAGTTGATTAACCTGTTTAATAATAACAAAGCCGGCAAAATCACCTTAGATGAAATTATGGATTTCAATTACGAAATTGCTTTGGGCGATGTAAAAATAAGCATGGAAGAGTATCGCCGACTTGTTGCGGAAAACGAGGGACTTATTAATTACAAGGGTCAATATATTCTCATAGACAAAGAAGAAAGCAAAAAAATGCTTGAGCAGGTTCTTGATCCTACAAAGATGACAATGTCGCGCCTTGAATTAATTCATGCGTCAATGTCAAGACAACTCGGAGAATATGATTTTGATTACGATGAAAAATTTGCAAGCATAATCAAAGACTTTAATAAGCCTGTGGAAGTTAATCCGCCGGAAACACTAAAAGGAACTTTAAGAGTATATCAACAATCAGGTTTGAAATGGTTGTGGACAAATATTTCAAAAGGTTTTGGCTGCTGTATGGCAGACGATATGGGACTTGGTAAAACAATTCAGGTTATAAGCCTTATCCTAAAACTTAAAGAAGAAGATAAACTTAATAACCCTGTTCTTGTGGTTTGTCCGACAACACTTTTGGGTAACTGGACAAAGGAACTTGAACAGTTTGCTCCAAGTTTAAAATCCGAAATTTACCATGGTTTAAACAGAGAGTTAAATATGAAAAATGATATCATATTAACAACCTATGCAATTATGAGAATTGATACGGAAAAACTCAAAAACGAAAATTGGTCAATGGTTATTGTTGATGAGGCTCAAAACATTAAAAATCCTGATACGGCGCAAACACTTGCTATTAAATCCGTTAAGGCGGATATGAAAATTGCAATGACAGGTACTCCGGTTGAAAATAAATTGACGGAACTATGGAGCATTTTTGATTTTATTAACCACGGATATTTAGGATCTTTGCGGGAATTCCAAAAGGGTTATGCAATTCCTATTGAAAGGTTTAAGGAAACCTCGAGAGCGGCAAAATTAAAAATGTCAATTTCACCGTTTGTTTTAAGACGTGTAAAAACAGACAAGAGTGTTATTTCCGATTTGCCGGAAAAAATGGTTATTAATGATTACTGTTATCTTTCAAAAAATCAAGTTGCTTTATATGAAAAAACGTTAAATGAAATGATGAACAAAATCAGCGAGGTTCAAGGCGTTTCAAGACGCGGAAACATTTTCAAAATGATTACGGTGCTTAAACAGATTTGTAATCACCCTTATCAATATTTAAAAACAGGGGAAATGACAAAAGAAATGTCCGGAAAAATGGAAAAATGTATTGACCTTGTTTCTCAAATTATAGAAAACGATGAAAAAACTCTTATTTTTACGCAATATAAAGAAATGGGAGAAATTCTTGTTAAAATCATTGAAGATGAACTTGGCATAACTCCGTCATTTTTCCATGGTTCGTTAAATGTTCAACAGCGTGAAAGCATGATTGAGGATTTTCAAACAAATCCTGAAAGTAAAGTTATGATATTATCATTAAAAGCCGGCGGAACAGGGTTGAACCTTACAAGCGCAACGAATGTAATACACTACGACTTGTGGTGGAACCCTGCGGTTGAGGATCAGGCAACAGACAGAACGTACCGTATCGGACAAAACAAAAACGTAATGGTACACAGACTGATTACGCTGGGAACTTTTGAAGAAAAAATTGACGAAATGCTAAAAAGTAAAAAAGACCTTGCAAATATGGCAGTATTTGAGGGTGAAAAGATTATAACAGAACTTTCTGACGAAGAAATTTACGAAATCTTCACTCTTTCAAGCGGCGGCGTTGGTTCTAAGTTGTAAAAATAAAAGGAATGTCCAAAAAGCATGGACACCCCATATAGACTCTAATGTGTATTAATTTAATCTGGCTCCCCACTAACACAAACTACATTTCGTGGTCCTGTAACTCCTGAACCTGCAGTACAGGAACCAGATGTGCAAATACCGGGATCAGTTTGAGTATAATAAATACCATCTAAAGATGGATCATTCGCATCACGTGCTATTTTCCATAGGGTTTGACTACCATAAGGTAAAGACATTCCCAAATCTTCACAAACTTTACGTGCTCCAGCTTGATAATCAGGGACTTCTTGTGACCAGCCTTTTCCTTGTAAAACAATTGTACCTACTGGATCATAACTTCCGGCAGGAATTGTTTGCGAGATATATACATCAGTAAGTTCGTCACTATAAGGATTAAATCTTACACTAACCTTTTTAGCGGTTGAACCATCTGCAAGAGTACACGTAGCAGCACCTGATGCTTCACATGTTGAAAAATCTGCACTTGAATTTGAAGATTCTCCATCAAACAGTTTATGATTAGCCAAGATATATCCGCCGCAATCGACACTGTCGCATTCTGTTCCGTTTCCGAGTCCGCGTATGCCCTTTGGAGTTACTTGTAATGTAAATTGGTCTTTACCCGTTTGATTTGGTCCTTTTTCTCCGTTTGTATCTATTGATAATTCCATGCAAACATCGTCGGGACAATCATTATTAAACGCTGTTTTATACTCATAATAACTTCCGTCAGGCAAGCATATTTTGTTAACCTCACAAGATATTGTTTTTAAATTATCTTGAAATTCGGATTTGAAAGTATCCCCGTCAAGTTTTTGAACACCTGAACCCAACAACGCCTCTGTTGTCTTGAAAGCGTTTGCCAAAGTGTTGTGCATCTTTAGGTATTTTGATACCATTTCTTTATTTTGACTGTTTTGCATTAACGTTGGGATTGTCATTGCTGCTACTACGCCAAGTATGCCGATTGTTATAAGAACCTCTGCCAAAGTAAAGCCCCTGAGGGGCACCAAAAGAGACCGCCTATTTCGCAAATTTTTGACGTAAGATATTAACACTAAAGCATGATGTTTCCAATCAAAAATTTGCCGGCGGTGCAGGAGCGCACCAATACAAAGGGTATCTTTCGC
>JAFUZZ010000043.1 GCA_017476325.1 bacterium
GATGAATACATGTATTATTACAATAACGAAAGGTATCAATGGAGCAAATTAAAAATGGCTCCTGTAAAATACAGGAACCATTTATTAAAGGCTTCGTGAACCACCCTTTTTACTTTGTCTAGTTTTTAGGGTTCAGTTCAACTTTTTGTCACTCTGTTTTTATTTTAATTTTTCATCGACCATTATTAATTTATTTACTTAATTCAATATACTTAATATTTGGTTGATACATAACTTGCTCGTCAGCATTTTCGAAGTTTAACATACGTTTCTTTCTATAAAGCATGTCAATAAACGCCTCTAATCTCGTAATAAATCCCGCTTCACCCGTATGTTCGTCTATTGTTAAATTAAGCATAGGTTTGTCAAACTGTCTTGATTTTCTTGTAATTCTCTCAAGCATTAACGAGTCCGGCCCGCAACCGAACGATGTAACTGTGATTATACCATCTACACTTTGATCTTTCATGTAATATCCGGCACAGCCTGTCATTTCAAGTTCGTTTGCCCAATATGCAGATTGTTCAAGCGTGTTTAATCCCTCGTGCATTTGTTCTCGAGTCAAATTCAAGGCAGAATATACTTTTACCCCCATTTTGTTTAATTTATCAAAAATTTTCATAGAGGCTTTTTCATCGTAAATATTATACGGATGAGAAACAAGCGCAATGGATATAGGATATTCATTTGTATCTTCCGTTAAGCAAATTTTGCCATCTAACGCATATTGTAGGGCTTTTTTATAAGGAACTCCGGAGTTTGTCATTACTCGGAAATTATTATAGACTTTCCATCCTTCTTTGGATGCTTCTTTGATTTTATTTTTGTCAAAAATCCCAAAATAGCCGACGATTTCTTGCAAAAATTCATAAAATCCCTGATTTTTTTCTGATTTATCAAAAGTTGCCTCAATCATTGTAAAAGGTTTCTTGACAACATTTCTTATTAAATCCGGAAGACCTCTTATTTTGGAACAGTTGTAAATTTTTGGCTCAATAGATTGTATTGACGGTACAAAAATTTTATCAATACCTTTTTCTATTAAATTCAAAACATGACCGACAAATATTTTTATCGGTAAGCATGTTTCCGTAACTACAAGCGATGCTCCCATAGAAAGAGTCTTTTTTGTCGTTTTATCCGAAAGAACTATATCTATGCCCAATGCCTTAAAAAACCCATAAAAAAAAGGATAATTTTCATAAAATGACATTGCTCTTGGTATTCCGATTTTCATACTTATTTACCTACTTTCTATGTCTTATTATATTCTACTTTAAACATAATAAAAAAGCACCTAAAATTTTTAGATGCTTTTTATGTTTTTAACACTATTTAATATAGTTTGGCTAAACAAAGTTTTTTAATGACAATTCTTTACCAATGTCACCTTTAGGGATTGCTCCTCTGTCAACGGTATCTTGTGTGTGGCTTGCAATACCATTGAACATTTTGGTTAAAATATTGTTATCTTTTCCAAGTGTGTACATACCAAAATTAGGTTTTACAGCACCGATAGGATTGGACATGCCTGCATTTGTAATCATGCGACTTACCTCTCTTCAAATCTCTCTCATATATATAAACAATTTGTATTTTTTTAAATTTCAAAATTACAAAAAATCGTAACATTTGTAACATTTTTATTTGATATAATTTTTTTATGAAAATTGCATTAATAAACCATGGCTGTCCAAAAAATTTAGTGGATGCCGAATTGATTTTAGGACTTTTAAGAAAAAACGGTTACGAAGTTACTCTTGACGATACGCAGGCTGATATAGTAATTATTAACACCTGTGCATTTATTCATGACGCTGAAAAAGAATCTGTTGACTCCATTTTGGAAGTCGCTCAATCAGGCAAAAAAATCATTGTTACGGGGTGTTTATCACAAAAATATAAAGAAGAATTAAAGTCCGCCATTCCCGAAATATTGGGAATGTTCGGAACAACTGATTTTACAAAAATTTTAAACGCAATTCGTGAAAATACTTTTAATAATGACATTCCGCAAACCCCTGTTTACGATTATCCCGAAGATATCGAACGCGCTCAGATTACTGTAGGTTCATCTTCTTATATAAAAATTGCCGACGGATGTAATTATAACTGCGGATATTGTATTATTCCGTCATTAAGAGGGAAATATCATTCCCGTAAAATGGAAAACATCATCGTAGAGGCAAAAAAACTTGCGGATAAAGGAGTTTCGGAAATTGTTCTTATTGCGCAAGATACGACTTATTATGGAGTTGATTTGTATAAAAAACCGATGCTTGCCACGCTTTTAAAAGAACTTAATAAGATTGAAAATCTCTCCTGGATAAGAATAATGTATGCTCATCCGGCAATGATTAATGACGAATTGCTGGAAACGATTTCGACTTGTGACAAGGTTGTTAAATATATAGATATTCCTTTACAGCATTCACATCCGCGGGTTTTGGAAGCAATGAACAGACCTGTTATGGATTATGAAAAAATGATTAATCATATCAGAGATTTGGTTCCTAATGTCACTATTAGAACATCTTTAATTGCGGGATATCCAACCGAAACAGACGAAGAATTTGAGCATTTATATAATTTTGTTAAAAATGTTCGATTTGATAAACTCGGTGTTTTTACCTATTCCAGAGAAAAAGGAACTGTTTCTTATTCAATGAAACCTCAAATTTTGCAAAAGGTAAAAAAAGAGCGTCAAAAGAAAATCATGCTTTTACAACAAAAAATTTCTAAAGAAATTAATAAATCTTTTATCGGGAAAACTCTTCCTTGTATGATTGAATACATAACCTCAAACGGACTTGTTGCAGCACGTTCGCAACGTGATGCCGCAGAAATTGACGGAATGGTTTATATAATGACAGACAAAAACTTGATGCCGGGAGATATAGAAAAAGTAAAAATTACTTCCGCAGATGAATACGATTTATACGGCGAAGTTTAATTTGAAAGATTTAACTTCGTAATTTTTTTTTGCATAATAAACGAAAGCTCTAACCTTTGAGTTCCATTTTTGTATCTCCGAGAAGAGCTTTTTCTTCCTCTTGTTTTTTGCGGAGTTTTTCTTGTTCTTTGCGTAGTTTCTCTTCTGCGGCAGCGGCTTTTTTAAGTTCGCTTTCTTTTTTCTTTTCTTCGGCTTGTTTTTCTTTAAGAAGTTTAAGTTCCTCTTCTTTTTGTTTTTTAGCCGCATCCTGCATTTGAATGTTTTCAAGTTTCTTCATGTCGTCAAGCATTGTATTTTTCTTAGCAGCAGATTCTTTCGGTAAATCTTTAAGCATTTTTGTATCTTCTGCCTGTGCGGCTTGATTTTCTTGCGGCATATTTTCAATAGCTTGCATATCATCGGTAATACGTCTTTGACCCTTACGTCTGCCGCCGACATCCTCTTTAACCTTCCGTCTGTCGTTAACACGACGTTCAACAGCTTCAATATCAACATTCTCAAGACCAAATACAACATCGTCTTTTTTCTTAACAAATACAGCACTTTGAGTACATGCAAGAGCTTTGTCCTCATCTCCCAAATCCATGTAAATTCCTGAAGTCAGTACTCTGAACAGGTAGAACAAATAATCGCCGACATTGTTATCTTTTTCAATATGAGAAACAGTGTTATTTGCAAGTCCCAGTGCCGTTTCGGTTTCACCTGTACTGTAATAAAGCATTGATAAAAGATAGCATGCTATATATCCGGCAAGTTTAAATCCGTTAACTTCGCTAAGTTCTATAACATTATAATAAATAACTTTTGCTTTATCTAATGATTGAAGTTTGAAATATGCATAACCGATTAGAAGGTCAAACAAAATTTCGAGTTGGGAATAATCGTTAATATTTGCACAAATTTTTGCCTCGTAGATATCGTTTGCAAAGCGAGTGCTGTCCTCTTTATCCGCTGTAAAGCCTCTTAGAGTTGCTTTTATAATTTTTGTAAATTTTTCTTCGTTTTGAGAGTTTAAATCAATAGTAATTTCTTTTCCAAGCATTACATCTTTAATTGCCGGCATCAAATCAAAATGTGACGGTGCATTCGGTAAAGCAGCTTTTACTTCGTCAATAAACATTTTAATTGTTTCGTCTTTTCTAAGCAAAAATACTTTTGATAGCGTAACAAATGTCATTGCGTTAATAATTACGGTTTCATATTCGTCTCGCTCAACGCCTTCCGGAAGTGTATCAAAGATATTTGGAGCCTTTAAATATCCGATAACTTCATTGCCGACTTCTTCGCATTCTCTCATTCTGCCGACGCTAAACAACGCTTCAATTCTAACCATAGTGATTAAAAAATAAGATGCGTTAAAGTTTGAGGCGGCAGGATTCATTGAAAACTCACTAAGCCTTGCCAAAACTTTATTTACCAAATCAAGGGTATAGCTGTAACTCCCGCAAAGCATTGAGGTCTTTAACATTTTTATGCTAAAAGCAACAAGCTTTGTTAAATCATCCGATTTTTCAAGGTTACTTAATATATTTTTTGATACGCTGTATATTTTCCGTGGCGTATATTTGTTAAGCATTTTTGAAACATTTTCATAAACATTCATTTTGAAAGTTTCAAGAGTTTCTTCTTTTGTTTCATCATCCAAAGTCTTTTCAAGCAGCTTCATTAATTGAACCGTACAATTTAAGTATGCACTAAAATCTCCCAACGCTGCACTTAGTTGTGATAAAAATTCAAGAATAGATTGTTCGCTGTTTGTATCGTTTAAAATAGTATAAAGATTAAATTCTTCAACTGTTTTTAGAGAATTTGAATAAACTTTTGATAAAAGTTCATTAATAAGAGCTTGCTTTTCTTCGGGTTTAAGAACTTTATCAAGTGCCCTTTTTGCAATATCGTAATTTTTAACGTAAACATTGTTTTCGGAAACCGTAATAAATCCAAATTCGGTCAATTCTTTTATTGAGTCATTAAGAGTTTTAATCTCAAATAATTGAAGTGTTTTTAAATCAGACATCGGAGAACTTAGTGCAATCATAGAGAAAAGATTAAAGGAGTCAACGCTTTTTTGGAGTGTTTGTAATCTTTTCACCATTAAATGTTCCGCATCTGTCGGAATTACACAGGTGTTATTGCTTATTACGGAAATTCCGTCTTTTTCTTCGGAAATGATATTCTTTTGTTTTAAATAAGACATTGCCATGTTAAAGAAAAGATAACTTCCTTTCATGCTTTGCAAAACATTTGTAAAATAGTATGTGTTTGAAAAAGCGGAAAAACGTTTTGCTTCGCATTCAACAATACGTTTAATTGATAACGGTTTAAGTCTTATTTCCGAATAGCGTTCGTTTTGTAATAAGAAATGTGATGTTTTGTGGAACGCATAGTCGATGTCTATCGCTGCAATAAACTTGATATTTTGCGGAAGGTTTTGCCATATAAGTTTTAATAATTCATAAGAAGATTCGTCTATTAATTCAAAATTATTAATATAAATAACTACATTGCCAACGGAATTAACAATTTTTGAAAAAATATCAAACATAATTGCACGAGATTCTTCCGGATCTGCAGAAGAATTTTCCACAGAATTAATCATGGAA
This sequence comes from bacterium, assembly GCA_017476325.1. Classification (GTDB taxonomy): domain Bacteria; phylum Cyanobacteriota; class Vampirovibrionia; order Gastranaerophilales; family Gastranaerophilaceae; genus QHMH01. Next base: position 5,557 of record JAFUZZ010000043.1, read on the forward strand.
TTTAGCATGTTCTTTTGGTCTAAACTTGCAAGAACGGAAAAATTGTTTGATGATGACAACTTAGGTGTTCTTGAAAATCCGTTCATAACCGTAATTAATTCGCTAAAAAATCCGTAAGGCTTATATTTCATCATCTCATAGCAGGCAACCTTGTAAATTTTTGCTGCGACTTTCTTTTCTTCAAGCAAAGATATAATCCTGTCAGATTCAGGTTTAAAATTTTGAGTACTTTTAAGCATAATGATTTGTTTGTTTTTTTGCGTAATTTCCTCAAGAACCAATTTGTCTATATCATAAGCATTAGAAAGCGAGAAAGAACATTTCATGTCATCAAAAATGATTACATCTTTATTATAAAGTTTATTTTCAATCTCTTCGTGTTCATCAATTAAGGTTTCTTTAATTTCTTCCAGTTGGGTAACACTTAATTGTTCTGTTTCTTCTTCCTCTTTCGGCTCTTCAACTTTTAAGTGTTTTTTAAGGTTAAGTTCAAAGAAAGTAACCATTTCACCGTTAATATAGCTTGAACTTAGCGAATTTAATGAGTATGTATCAGAAACTTCCTGATAAATATGAGAATCCGTAAAAATTTGAAACGCATTCAAATAACGAAATTCCTTAGGATAATTTGTAACAAGTTTAATATCAAAACCGGAGTGGAAATGTTCAGGCAAAGTATTAACATCACGTTTAAGAATTGCCATTTTACATTCTAAAGAAATAGATTTTGCCTTTTGCAGTTTAAAGTTCATGAAAATAATATTTTTTGACAAATCTATTGCCGCACTCATTGCCTCAAGCGCAGATTCATTAAAAGAGTCGTTTTTATTAAACTTTAAGACATAAGTTCCGTCTATAATTTCTCTGCGTATTTCGTGATCATTACAAAAATTTACAATCATAGAATCAAGATTGTTGTTAAATTTTTCAATTAATCTCTTAGACCCCATGACTTCTCTGATATCATCCAGGTTTGTAAAGTCAACGGTCACACACGCAAATTGGTCAATATTGGAAGATGCCATAGCAATGCTTGCATAAGTACTGAAACCGCACTTTGAACATACCCCTTTAATTGTCGGAGTAATCGCACCGCACTTTTCGCATTTAGAAAGTATTGTAAAACCGCATTTTGTACAAACGGGAGTAGGATTTGCCGTTTCACATTTAGGGCAAACAAGTTTTAAAACCTTTTTACAATGCGGACAAACTTTTGCGTCATCCGAAACTTCTTTTCCACATTTTGGACATTCCATACCTAAAATTTTACCCATAAAATTAAAAAAATCAATATTGAAATACAAATCAATTTGGTATATATTGTTTATAAGTTGAGAGGATAATTTTATGTCACATGGTTTAGATCCGGGTATTTTTATTGTATTATCAACATTCGTGGGAACGACTTCTTACGTTATTGTTAAATATAAAAAAATTAATAAAGAGTTAAAAAAAGTTGTTTCTTTTTTGGAAAACTTTAGGAAAAACGACTTGGTTTTTCGTTTTAAAGAATTTGATTCGGGAATGACATCCAATCCTTATGTGTGCGATTTATGGGAGGCGTTTAAAAATACTCTGATGTTTTCCGAGACAATGGCAATTCAGGGAAGTGAAGATGAATTAAAGCTGGAAAAATTGTCCGAATCGGTTGAAAATATTCAGTGTACGGTTGAGCCGGCATGTTTTTTTAACGATGAAACTATGATTTCTTCAAGATTAAACGCTCGTTTGGTATCAATCGCACCGACACTTCTAACGGGTTTGGGACCGTTATTTACGTTCATGCACATCGGGCAAGCGTTTTCAAAGGTTGACTTTTCTTCACAAGAAAACACAATCGCATCCGTTGGAGGTTTGATGACATCCATGCAGGCGGCGGCAATGGTTTCCGTACTTGCCGTTGGTGCGTCTTTAATCTTCTTAACGATTGAAAAAAATATGCTTGCTATTTTTTGTAAAAAACCGTTAGCGCATATCGAAGAAATGCTTAGCAAATTATTCGACAGTATTTCTTCAGAAAAATTCTTAATCGAACTTTTGAGAGAAAACAAAAAACAAAACGCGGCAACGACTTCTCTTTTAAGAGTTATTCCAAGCCAATTTTCCGAATCTCTTAACACAAGTTTGAGTGCGATTTTATTACCGTATTTAGACAATGTCTTGTACAGTTTAAACAAATTACAGGACAAAATGGCACAAGCGGCGGCAAGCTCTAAAAAGGGCGGCGATGCGGTAGATGATTTATTCTAGGGTTTAGACATGGGCAGACGATTTGTAAAAAAAGCGGAAGAAGTTGAAGAAAACGTATTTTGGACCACGATGTCCGATATGTTTTTGGGGTTAATGATGGTTTTCATGACTCTGTTCGTTTTTGCCATGTCCGGTTACAGTGAAGTAAAAGTTCAGGCTCAACAGGTTCAAATGGAAGTTGCACAGGAACTTGCTCAGGAGATGAAACAACAACAGCTTGACGTTGATGTTGACTTAATGACTGGTCAGGTTAAAATTTCCGATTTGGAATTGTTTGAAGTCGGAAGTGCAGAATTAACGCCAAAAGGAAAGGCATTTTTAAACAAACTTTTCCCTGTTTATATTTCGACAATTTATTCAAACCCGAGTTTCTCAAACAGAATTTTAAATATTCTTATTCAAGGACATTCGGATTCTCAAGGGTTTAAAGATGCAAGGTCAAAAGAGGAACAATTTATTAAAAACCTTGATTTGAGTACTCGAAGAGCAATTTCCGTAGAATCATATCTGTTGCAAACAGGTTATGACAAACAATATACTGATAAATTAATGAAAATTATGGTTGCGGAGGGCAAAAGCAACTCCGAACCCATTATAGAGGATGGCAAAGAAAATTATTCAAAAAGCCGTCGTGTAGAATTTAAACTTGTGTTGCGCGACCCTCAAATTCAAGATTTGTTAATACAGGATTTGAAAGACAAGGGTGATGTTGCAACCGGTAAAAAACCTCAAACCGCGGAAAAACAACCGCAAGAAGTTCCAAACGCAGAAGAAACAACCGAAAATATGACTAAAAATCCGGTAGAAAATCCTGAAACAAATTCCACAGCGGCACAGGAAGAAAAAGGTGAGTAATCATGGCAAATTTTCGAAGTTATGAAAATCAATTAAAAAATTATCTGCTTAGCAGAGTTAAAAATCGAGACGATCTTCAATCCGCGATGAGAAAATACGGAAGTATAAGATTTGCGATGAACCATGAACGGTATGACAGACCGCATTTTATAATCAGGATGGGGATTTCTGAGGCTGTTTTTGATATTGATACAGGCGGACAACTCGGCGGCGGATTGGGTCCTGACAGCAGTGAAATCAAAGCCTGGATTGCAAGATACATGAAAAAAGAGGAAATTAAAGCCGCATGGCAAGCAGGGCATAAAGAATATTTGACTAAAAAAGAACTTGAAGATAGAATTGCGGAACGTGAGGCAAAAAAGAAAAATAGATTTGATTAATATTATTTGCATTTTAAATTTGTTTATAATATGATTAATTTGAGATAAAGTACATAGTAAAGGATAAAGAAATGGGAATCAAAGGAAGAGTTGATAAAATGGTAGTTTTGGCATGTGAAGATTGCAAAGAAAGAAACTACACAACAGTAAAAAATAAAAAGACAACAAAAGACAGAATGGAATTAAAAAAATATTGTCCAAATTGTCAACGTCATACTTTACACAAAGAAACAAAATAGAAAAGAATTAGCGTCCTTAGTTCAGTTGGTAGAACGTCGGTCTCCAAAACCGAATGTCGTGGGTTCAAGTCCTTCAGGGCGCGATTTTTAAAGGATGATAATGGAAAATAAATTTTTACAAGATATTACAACATATTTTAAAGGGATAAAAGCCGAATGGGGCAAAATTACTTGGCCTGAAAAAAATCAGGTTGTTGTTGAAACAATTTTTGTCCTTGCGATTGTAATTGCTTTTACAATTTTTGTGTATGTAATAGATTTAATCTTTAAATTTGGCTTAGATTTAATAGTAAAATAACGGGAATAATAAAATGGCTAAGAAAAAAATTGATGATACTGAACTTATGGAAAATGAACTTGAGACTGATGAAGTTCAAGAAGTACAAGTTTTGAATGATGAAGACGATGATAAATCAATAAGTGACGGTAAAAAACACTGGTATATTGTTCATACTTATTCAGGGTACGAAAACAAGGTTAAAATTAATCTTGAAAAACGTATTGAATACATGAACATGTCTGACAGAATTTTTAGAATTGAGGTTCCTCAAAAAACTATAACAAAAGTTACCGGCGGGAAAAAACAAGAACGTGATGAAAAAATCTTTCCGGGCTACGTTTTAGTTGAGATGATTATGGATAACGAAGCATGGGAACTTGTTAAAAACACTTCCGGTGTTACTAAATTTATCAGTTCTAAAGCCTCTGTTCGCGGAAACAGAATGAAGCCTATTCCTGTCAGAGAAAGCGAAATTAAAAGAATTCTTTACAATCAACAACAAACTCAAGTTACTAAAATTCAACTTGATGTTAAAGTTGGTGAACAAGTTAAAATCACATCAGGTCCGTTCGCTGATTTCATTGGTGAAATCACTGAAGTTTACCCTGATAAGTATAAATTAAGAGCAAACGTTTCAATCTTTGGTCGTGAAACACCTGTTGAATTGGAATATAAACAAATTCAAAAATTATAGAATGGAAGGGCTAAAACCCGTTATTACCAAGAAAGGAAAGAGAAAATGGCAAAAAAAGTAGTAGGAAAAATCAAACTCCAAATTGAAGCCGGAAAAGCAAATCCGTCACCTCCTGTTGGTCCTGCTTTGGGTCAACATGGTGTAAACATTATGGATTTCTGTAAGCAATTTAATGCTAAAACAGAATCTCAAGCAGGATATATTATTCCTGTTGTAATTGATGTGTATGAAGACAGAAGTTTTACTTTTGTTACTAAATCACCTCCGGCTCCTGTTTTAATTAAAAAGAACTTGAATCTTCCAAAAGGTTCAGCAGTTCCAAACAAAGACAAAGTCGGTCAAATTACTCAAGCACAACTTGAAGAAATTGCAAAAGTAAAAATGGAAGACTTAAATGCTACGACATTGGAAAGTGCTGTAAACATGATTAAGGGTACAGCTCGTTCAATGGGTGTTACTGTAGCAGAATAGTATTTGGAAGTAGGGGGCTGTAAAGGGGCTAAGTAATAAAAGCAGTGCTTTTATTGTTAAGAACCGTTGATTTATATGTTCCTCTTACGTTATCACCAAGAAAGGGAAAGAAGAAATGTCAAAAACAACTAAAAAACAAAAGAAAATACAGGAAATGTTGGAAGGGTTTGAACAGCCAACATCTGCTGTAGAAGCAATTAAAAAACTACAAGAAATATCTAAAGAAACAGCAAAGTTTAACGAAACAGTTGAATGTCACTTTAGATTAGGTATTGATGTTAAGCATGCCGATCAACAAATCAGATCAACCACTGTTTTGCCTGCAGGTTTAGGTAAAGAAGTTAGAGTTTGCGTTATTGCAAAAGGACCTAAAGCAAATGAAGCAAAAGAAGCAGGTGCTGATGAAGCGGGAGCGGAAGAAATCATTGAAAAAATTTCAGGCGGATGGTTTGAATTTGATACCTTGATTGCAACTCCTGACTGTATGGGTATGTTAGGTAAACTTGGTCGTGTATTGGGTCCAAAAGGCTTGATGCCAAACCCTAAAACCGGTACGGTTACTCTTGACGTAGCATCAGCAGTTAAAGATGCAAAAGCAGGTAAAGTTGAATTCAGAGCCGATAAACAAGGTATGATTCACTGTCCTATCGGAAAAATCCAATTTGCATCAGAAGATTTAGTTAAAAACTATGCAACACTAGCAGACGCTATTTTGAGAGCAAAACCTGCGTCAGCAAAAGGTACGTACATCAAATCTTTATACTTAACAACTACAATGGGTCCCGGCATTAAACTTGATGCTAAGAACGTTGCAGCAGAAGTTAAAGAATTGGTTTAGTTTATTCTTTTAACGAGGGTGACAAACATATCGAATTTGTCATTCTGAACCTGTTTCAGAATCTGTTATAAATTAATATTTACAGACCCTGAAATGAATTCAGGGTGACGGATGTCTGTGAAGTTTCGATATGTTTGTCACCCTCGTTTTTTTGAGGTTTAAATGAAAAAAGGCTTATTTATTACCGTGGAAGGACTTGACGGTTGCGGAAAATCAACACAGCTTTCACTTTTGTCCGATTATTTATTGTCAAAAGGTTATGAAGTTGAATTTACGCGCGAACCGGGTTCAAAGGGTCTTGGAGAGAGTGTTAGGAATATTTTATTAAATTATGACGGAGAAGTTTCAAATCGTTGCGAGGCTTTTTTGTTTTTGGCTGACAGAGCACAAAACATTGATGTTATTGTGAAACCTGCCGTTGAACAGGGTAAAATTGTTCTTTCCGACAGGCATATTGATTCAACTTTGGCTTATCAAGGTTATGCTCGCGGCGGAGATATTGAACAACTAAAATATTTGAATAATCTTGCAACAAATAGCTATAAACCTGATTTAACGTTTGTTTTTGATATTTCCGTTGAAACTTCATTGAAAAGAGTCGGCGAAAATAAAGACCGAATGGAATCTGAAAACAGAGAGTTTTTTGAAAAGGTTAGACAAGGTTATCTTGAAATAGCAAAACATGATAGGCAAAGGGTTAAAGTTATTGACTCAGAAACTTCTATAGAAACTATTTTTGAACAAGTAAAAGGATTTGTTGATGAAAAACTCGTATGAAGAAACAGAGATTTCTAATGAATTAAAATTCAAAGGAAAATGTATTAATGTAAAAACTTACGACGTTAAACTATCGAACGGGGAGCAAAGCTATAGAGAAATCGTTCATCATCCCGGTGGCGTCGTTGTTGTTGCTCAAAAAGATGAAAACACCATTTTAATGGTTAAACAGTACAGGTTTGCGATTAAACAGGAAAGCTTGGAACTTCCTGCAGGACGCCTTGAAAAAGGTGAAAATCCTGACGATGCAATTAAAAGAGAGTTAGAGGAAGAAACCGGTTATAACGCCCAAACATGGCATTCTTTGGGGTTTATTTGGTCATCTCCCGGAATTTTTGATGAAAAACTATATTTATATTATGCTGCGGATTTGGTTTTTAACAGACAGCATCCTGATGAAAATGAAATTATTGATTATTTTGAGTATAATATAAATGAAGTTTTGGAAAAAATCGAGAATGGTGAAATTAATGATGCCAAAACGATTTGCGCTATTCACAGAGCATTAAAGAATGGATATTTAAAAAATGATTAAATTAGTAGCTACAGATATAGACGGAACTATTTTAAAAAGCGATTTTACTTTTAATAAGGAAGTTATTGACTGTATTAAAACGCTTTCTGAAAAAGGAGTGAAAGTTGTTCTTATATCCGGACGTATGAATGAGTCAACAATTCCTATCCATAACCAATTAGCGCTTGACACTCCGATTGGTTCGTATCAGGGGGCTTTGGTTAAACTTGGAAAAGAAACTTTGTATGAACGTTGTTTAGACAAAAAGATTGCGCGTGATGTTATAAATTGGGCAAAGAATGAAAATATTCACGTAAACTTGTATATGGATGATGTTTTATATGCGGAAATTGATGATGATACTATAAGACGTTATACAAACGAACGAAACGTCCGCTTTGTGTGCAAAAATTTTGACGATTTGGAATTAAATAACGTTAACAAGCTGCTTTTAATTGATTTTAATAACCAAGAACGAGTAACGTTTGCAAAAGATTATTTGGTAAATAAATATCCTGATTTACATATATGTAAATCAACGAATTATTTTTGCGAGGTTTGTAACGGCGAAGCCTCAAAGGGTGATGCGGTAAAGTTTTTGCAGGAGTATTACGGTTTAAAAAAAGATGAGATTTTAGCAATAGGCGATCATAACAATGATATTCCGCTACTGCTTGCCGGTGGAATTAAAGTTGCCATGGGCAACGGAACTCCCGAAATTAAAGCTGTTGCGGATTATGTAACGGGTACGGTTTTAGAAAACGGATTTGTACAAGCAATGGAGAAATTTGTTTTAGATGCTAAAATATAGAGTCGGAATAGGGTATGACATACATAAACTCGTTGAGAACAGAAAACTTATTCTCGGCGGAGTAGAAATTCCTTTTGAGAAAGGTCTGTTAGGTCATTCTGATGCCGATGTACTTATTCATGCCATAATTGACAGTATGCTCGGAGCATTGGGTTTAGATGACATAGGAGCATTGTTTCCTGATACGGATTTAAAATATAAAGATGTTTCAAGTGTTGTTTTGTTAAAAGAAGTTTTTGAAATTATAAAATCAAAAGGATATCGCATTAATAATTTAGACTCAAATATTATTGCACAGGCTCCAAAACTCAGACCATATATAGTGGAAATTCGTGCTAATTTATGTAAGATTTTAGAGTGCGAAAATATATCTGTTAAAGCAAAAACCAATGAAAAAATGGATGCTGTCGGTGAAATGCGTGCAATCGAGGCAAATGCAGTTGTCATGCTTTATTTGGAGTAGTCAAAATATCTGTCAAAATCGACGTCATCAAATGAACAAAGCAGAGTAAACACTTCATCATCTTCATCCATGCGTTGAAAATTGTATTCGTCAAAGAGCCAATATTTAGGATTAATCCCGCGAACGCGAACAATGCCTTTATCTTTTAAAATTGCCAGTTTTTTCTTAACAACTTCTGTCGGCAAATCAACCAGTTTTGCAAGTTCGACGTAGGTTATTCCCTCTTCGGAGGAATACTTTTCAGGGGTGAGAAACATAAGTTCCAACCCTATTTTTTTAAGTTCTTTGTCCTCTTTTTCAAGTAACATCATACTAATATGATATACCTAAAAAACAAAAAATGTATCATATCAATGGTTGATTACTTGTAGTTTTTTAGTGCATTAAGTTCGTCTTGGTAAGGTGAAATGTTAATTAGTTTTTCAATCGCTGAGGGCAAAACAGAAAGAACATAGTCTATTTCACTTTCGGTTGTAAATCTGCTTAAACTAAACCTTACGCTGCCATGAAGGGAAGTAAACGGAACACCCATTGCACGCAGAACATGACTAGGTTCAAGTGATCCTGAAGTGCATGCACTGCCTGAACTTGCACAAATTCCCAAATCATCGAGATACAGAAGAATAAGTTCTCCCTCGATATATTCAAACCCAATGTTTGTCGTGTTTGGCACCCTATTGGTAACAGAACTGTTTAAACGAGAATTGAAAACTGTTTTAAGAATGCCTGTTTCAAGTTTATCGCGCAGGCGTTTAACTTCCGTTGCCTCGTATTCAAGACCTGCTTTGGCAAGTTCAGCCGCTTTACCGATACCGACTATGTAAGGGACATTTTCGGTTCCTGCCCGTTTCCCGCGTTCCTGATGTCCGCCGATTACAAGCGGAGAAAACATTGTTCCGGCTTTAGCATAAAGACATCCTATGCCTTTTGGGGCATGAAACTTGTGACCTGATACCGACAAGAAATCAATCGGCATTGATTGAACATCAATAGGAATTTTACCCGCAGCCTGAACCGCATCAACAAAGACTTTTGTGTTTTCATTTTTTTCTTTTACAATCTCGGCAACCTTTTCAACAGGAAAAATCACACCTGTTTCGTTGTTTGCGTACATGCAAGAAACAAGCGCAGTGTTTGAATTAACTTTTTCTTTTAATTCGTCAAGATTAAGTTCTCCGTTTGCGTTTACGCCTATATAATCGACTTTGTAGCCTTGTTTTTCAAGTTGGTTATATAAATTAAGTACGCAAGCGTGTTCAACTTTTGTCGTAATAATATGGTTCTTTTTTTTGTCCGTAACAAGAACCCCTTTGATTGCGGTATTTGCACTCTCAGAGCCTGATGCGGTAAAGTAAATTTCATTTTTGTTTTTTGCATTAAAGAAAGCTTGCATTTGTTCTCTTGCGTTTTCTATCGCATTTTTTGAGACTTTACTAAATTCATACATACTTGAGGGGTTGGAATAAGCCTCTTTTAAGAAAGGCAGCATCACTTCAAGCACTTTATCATCAACTTTTGTTGTCGCATTATTATCCAAATATACAAGTTTTTTGTCCATTATTATTACCTCTAAAATTATTTTAAATCAAAAATAAAAAATTTTGTATTACATAGATTAAAAATTAACGGATAATTTACGTATAAAATTAATTTTGATTGAGTAATCGGTATAGGGATTGCTCAAGATTTTACTTTGTTTTATAATCCAAATATGAAAAGAACGGATTTTAAAAACGCAAAAAGGATTGTTATTAAATTTGGAACGAATGTTTTAACAAATGAGGAGGGACAAATTTCTCTTTCAAGGGTGTATTCTTTTGTCGAAGATGTTTATCGGTTAAAGAAAACGGGAAAAGAAATCATCCTTGTGACATCGGGTGCAGTAGGGCTCGGAAGAGGCAAAGTTTCCAAGTATTGTCCGAATAAAGAGGCTCTTAAACAGGCCTGTGCTGCTATCGGTCAAAGTAAGTTAATGTCTATTTACGAAGATGCTTTCGAGCAGTATAATCTTCTTGTTGCTCAAATCCTTTTAATTGAAGAAGATTTTTCTCAAAGAAAACAATATCTGAGTATACAAGAAACTCTTTTAAATCTTTTGGAATTGAATGTAATTCCTATTATTAATCAAAACGATACCGTGTCATCACTTAACCAACAAGATGATATTCAAATGTGTTTTACTGATAACGATAAACTTTCCGCGCTTGTTGCAAGTTCTTTAAATGCCGATATGCTTGTAATTTTATCAGATATTGATGCTCTTTATAACGATAATCCAAAAGAGAATAAGGACGCAAAACCAATATATGTTGTAGAAGAATTAACGGATGAGATTATGAACTACGCCTCAGGGGTTTCAAACGCAGGCAGAGGCGGAATGAAAACTAAACTTGAAGCTGCGAAACTTGTTACTCGCTCAGGTTGTACTGCCGTGGTTGCATCGGGAATGGAACAATCTGTTCTGAAACGTATTTTTGACGGCGAAAATTTAGGAACAATATTCCTTCCGTCCAAAACCCTACTTACAGGTAAAAAACGCTGGATTGGTTATGCAACAAACATTCTTGGAAAAATTGTTGTAGATGACGGGGCCCGAAATGCGGTTCTGAACAAGGAAACAAGTCTTTTACCAATCGGTTTGATTGAAGTTATAAATGAATTTAACAAGGGCGATGTCGTTTCTGTTTTAGATAAAGATTGCAATGAATTTGCACGTGGGATTGTAAATTATAATTCTCAGGAGTGTCGAAAAATTATGGGACAACATTCGGATATGACGGAAAATCTTATTGGACACAAAAACTACGATGCAATCATCACAAGAGATAATATTACGATTTTATAAGGTAATTTATGGATAACTTAACCGAACAATTAAAAACTTTAAAGCAAACAAGCAAAAAATTGGCAACAATTCCTACAGAAATTAAAAACCAAGTTTTAACAAACATTGCGTTAAAAATTGAACAAAATAAAAAATTAATTACGGATGCAAATACAGTTGACCTTGAAAATGCAAAAAATAATGTTACACCGGCTGTTTATAATCGCCTAAAACTTGATGACAACAAATTAAGTTCTATGGTTGAAGGATTAAAAGATCTTGTTAAACTTGAGGATCCGATTAATAAAACACTATTGGCAAGAGAACTTGACACAGATTTAAAATTATATAAAGTTTCTTGTCCAATCGGGGTCTTAGCCGTAATATTCGAAGCCCGTCCCGATGTAATTACTCAGGTCGCAGGACTTGCCGTAAAATCTTCAAACGCGCTTGTTTTAAAAGGCGGTAAAGAGGTTCTGAATACAAATAATATTATTTTTGAATTAATCCAAAAAGCAATTAATGAAGTAGAACAATACCCGAACAATTCTATACTTCAGGTACATTCTCATGAGGAAATTTCTAATTTGTTAAAAATGAATAATTATATTGACTTGATTATTCCTCGCGGCGGCAATAACCTCGTTAATTATATCCAAAAAAATACAACAATACCCGTTTTGGGTCATGCAAGCGGAGTTTGCCATATATATATTGATGAAACAGCTAATTTAAAAATGGCAAAAGATATAGTTATTGATTCAAAAATGCAATATCCTACTGCGTGCAATTCTGTTGAAACCTTGTTAATAGATGAAAAATTTCCGTATAAAGATGACCTTATAAACGCACTTAAAGACGCAAATATTCAAATTATAGAAAACCCTGAAAGTTGGTCATTAGAATATTCTTCTAATATATTATCGGTAAAAACCGTTGCAAATATTGATGAAGCTATTTTACATATTAATACCTACGGTTCAGGACATACCGAGTCGATAGTTACCGATAAAACAGAGAACGTTACAAAATTCATGAATGAAGTTGATTCTGCGGGAGTATATCATAACGCATCTACAAGATTTGCTGACGGATACAGATACGGTTTTGGTGCGGAAGTGGGAATTTCGACGAATAAAATTCACGCACGCGGACCTGTTGGACTTGAAGGTTTGACTATTTACAAATATAAATTGTACGGAAACGGACAAATTGTAAAAGATTATGTCGACGGTTTAAAACAATTTACCCACATAGATTTAACAAAATAAGGTTATAACGTCTAAAGCGTAAAATGTCACAGAAATAGTTGGCTGAAAAGGCAAAGGTATTATTAAGAACTATAAGTGACGTAGACCGCAGTTTGACGGATATTAGATACAAAAATCTTTTGCAAATCGCATCCGCATTTGAACTTACAATGTCGGAATAAATAGATTTTAAATTTTAGACGATTATATACAATCTTATACAGGACAACGCAAAGGAATCGAATTTTAAAGACAATATGTCTTAATCATCCAAAATAAAGAGTTTATACATATCAATTTGAAGAGCATTTACAATTTTTGCAATGGTTTGAATTGACGGTGATTGTTCTCCGCGTTTAACGATTCCCATTGTAGAGCGTGCAATGCCAGCCATATCTGCCAGACCTTCCTGAGAGATACTTCGTTTTATACGTTGTAATCGTATATTCATTCCTATTTGTTTGTCTATTTCATCTATTTTTATATTCATGCCATACATTATAGTATGCTATTGACAAAATATAATTTTTAGCTTTTTATAAAATTTTAATTTAATCTCCGTAATAAATGCGGAGATTTTTATTGATTATGCGGAGATTATATGCTATAATCTCCGCATAAAATGCGGAGATAACAACGTTTAATCTCCGCATAAAATGCGGAGATAATCCTATGAAACAGTATATATGGACTTGTTCAGCTTATCCAAATTTTACATATAATAATGAATTAATTTTATCAATGCTCACAAATATAAAATTAAAACAGGGATATTTGCTTGGTAAAATGGCTAATTTAGGTTTTATTAACGATGATATAACGTTTTTAAAAATATTGACTGAGGATATTTTAAAATCAAGTGAAATAGAAGGTTTAAAACTTGATACCGAACAGGTTCGATCATCCATTGCAAAAAGGCTTGGTTTGAATTTTGGCGGAGATGTTTACATTGAAAGAAATGTTGACGGCATTGTTGATATGATGCTTGATGCAACACAAAATTATAATAAAAAAATTACTAAAAAACGACTTTGCGGCTGGCAAAACTCAATGTTCCCAAACGGATATAGCGGTTTGACAAAAATTGTGACGGGTAAATATCGAGATGATAAAAATGGTGTTATGCAAGTTGTATCAGGAGCGATAGGACACGAAACAGTGCATTATGAGGCACCTCCTGCAGAATTATTGAATAAGGAAATGAGCGCGTTAATTGATTATATTAATAACGAAACAAAAACAGATAATGTAATTAAGGCAGGAATTGTACATCTATGGTTTGTTATTATTCACCCGTTTGAGGACGGTAACGGACGTATTGCACGTGCGTTGACGGATATGATGCTTGCAAGAAGCGAAAACTCACCAAAGAGATTTTATTCAATGTCATCACAAATAAAACAAGAGAGAAAATCGTATTACAAGATGCTCGAAATTACCCAAAAAGGCTCTGTTGATATAACAGAATGGCTAAAGTGGTTTTTGACTAATCTTGAAATCTCAATAGATAATTCGGATTCTCTTTTAAATAACGTCTTTGAAAAATCAAATTTTTGGAAGGTTAATCGAAATGTTATATTTAATGAACGTCAAAAGAAAATTTTAGACAAACTTTTTGATGATTTTGAAGGCAATTTGACAACAACAAAATGGGCGAAAATTTGTGGCTGTTCTCAAGATACGGCAACTAGGGATATTCAAGACCTGATTAATAAAAATATTTTAGAAAAAATTGGACAAGCAAAATCAACCCATTATGTGATAAAAGAATAGAATTTATTTATGATAAGATAAATTATGTAGGGCAAGCCAATTCCTTGATGGTTAAATCCTTTACTTATACACGACAAACTTCTACTGGCAAAGGGTGTAAAGAAAGGAGGAAATCATGACAAATCAGCAACAAGAAACAATAAAAGCTGTCCTTGCGATCATTGGGCAGCTTTTATTAATTGTTTCGAAAATGTTGTAGGGACTGGCAAGAGGTCTTTTGACCTCTCCCTACTCTCTTATTATAAACTATGTTGAAATTTTTTCAACCCTAATTTATAAAATTTTTACAAATATATTTTGCAACACCTTCGCCCATTGAAAAACAGGAGGGTTGAATGCGAAGCGCAGCTTGTGCCTCAAAATCGGCACTTAAACACCGACCGATTACAAATAAATTACTATAATCATTACTCATTAGTGCCTCAATCGGTACTTGATAATCTTGCATAACACGTTCTAGTTTGCCTCCGGATTTGTCATTAGAATGTACATCTATCGGATAATTACCAATTAGAACAGGGGTTTTAAATGTTTTTCCGTTAATTAAATCATCCTTTGTGTAAACATATTTACCCCTAACACGCCTTGAAACCCGAACCCCTAATTCGTCCGCAATATTTGAAATATAAGCATTCTCAAATCCCGAAAGATATTTTTTACAAAAGTTTGAAATGCGTAAAATCGCTTCACGTACATCGACAAGTGCTTTTGAAACTTCAATAGTATTTAAAGGGTTTAATTCAGGTTTAGAATATATTCTTGGGCAATTAAAATTTATAGTGTCAGGCATTCCGGCAACTGTAAAAATTTGAAAATAATTACAGTCTGTATCTTTTAATACACCCTCTTTTACCGCTTGTCTAAACAATGACTGCAAAGCCCAAACCCCTTGATTTGTACAAGCCGTTGAAAGATGAATTTGGTTGTCTTTTCTTTCAACGGTGGTAACATTTCTGTCCTTATCTAATTCCAAAATCCAATTTGAAAAATTTTCCAAATTTACACCTGACATTTGAAAACGCAATGATGATGGCTGTAATTTTTCTTCAAGAAATTCGCAACCTAAATATTTTGCAACATCAGCGTTTCCTGTTGCATCAACTATATACCTCGTTTCGATATATACCGATAAAATATCAGGCAATAAATTTAATGAAAAAGAATTATTTTTATTAACAGTAATCAAATTAAATGAAGAATTAAATAAGACATCAACATTTGAGGCGTTCATCATTCTGTCCAGTGCAATTTTAATAAGTTCCGGATTAAACCAGCCCGCATTGTCTTGATACGTAATATGACCGCCAAGAGAGTCCAATTCTTTGCATAAATGGTTAAAAAAAGTTGTGTTTATTTGATTTTTTGATGACTGCATAGCGGGAAGAACAAGCCCTGATGAAACAGCACCTCCAAGATGAATATTTTTTTCAATTAAAAGCGTTTTAAGTCCGCTAAGCCCCGCAATATAAGCACATGCACAACCGGCAGTTCCTCCGCCAATTATTGTTAAATCATATTTTTTCATATATAAATTATACACTAAAAAAGGACAATTTCTTGTCCTTTTTCTAAAACTTAAATGGATAATCATCAGGAAAATGCCAACCATTATCAATAAGTAATGCCACACATGATTCTCCTTCACCATTTGTACATTTTTGTAGCCATTGAGTCCTGTTATAAACGGCATAAGCCCAATTATTTGTTGTACCTTTTGCTCCAAGAAGAAAAGAATTTTTGTTGTTTGCTTTTTTACCGGCACCATCTATATCTTCAATTTTTTCACAATATTTGTGATCCTCACAAAAATATAAATAAGTACAACTCCATTCATTTTCGTCACATTGACGATCCCTATAAAAATACAGTTCAGAACCGTTTGCAAGTTCTCCAAATACTCCCTCGTCGCCTTTTTTAACACCAACAAATTTAATATATGGAGCATAGTATTTGTTAAACATTTCTAACGCAGCATCAGGATCTTTTGCCGCAAAATCTTCACGAACATGATTTAATCCATAATCAACCTCGGATAATTTTGCCGCGTTTATAAGCATAGAATTGACTTGTTTTAAACGTGTTTCTACAACATTTTTGCGATATTTTTGCATTAATGTTGGTATTGTTAATGCTGCAACAACACCGATAATACCCAGTGTAATTAAAACTTCCGCCAATGTAAATCCGCTCTTTTTCATGTTTAAATCCTCTCTGTTAAGTTTTTTAAAGTAAAATTTGATGATATCATCTATTATTTGAATATATTATCAATAATTATACACTATATTCAAAAAATTGTCAATATAATCAAATATTAGTAAAATTTAACAATAGAGATAGAGGGTATTAAAATGACGGCTAAGGAATTTGTAAAAATTTTACTTGCAAAAGAGGGATTAAAGATGAAAGAACTTGTACAATTAGCCAATGAAAAAAGCGATAAAAAATACACCCTCGACGGTCTTTCACACAAAATGAGGCTTGGAACTTTACGTTTTGAAGATGCGGAATTTTTTGCTAAAATTTTAGACTACGAAATTGAATTGCGAAAAATTGAAAAAAATGTTGATAATTAATTTTTAATTTATAATTTAACATAGCAGAAATACGTTTCGATACATACTGATAAAATCATAAGGATTTTTTGTGTAATTTAATATATTTTGAACTTGACATAAGAGTTGAATTTTCAACATCAAATTTGTGTTGAGAAATTATTTCTTCATCAGTAAGTGAAAAATCATTATCCCTAAAATATATACCTGCTCTGGTATTTAAAAGACCCAGTTCAAAGTCATTAAGTTTATATTTTATCAAGTTATCCGATTTAGATGCGATTGTTCCGTAGGCTTTGTTATTTTCTTCAGAAAAGTTTTTACCGATATAAAAACCTGCATTCAGGAAAGCATTTCTGACCTGAGCGGAATTTGAGTAAGTCAAAACAATTCCGTCATCACTTAAATGTTGATAAATTAGTTTTATAAAATCAATCGTCCAAAGTTTGGGACACTTTGCGGGAGTGAATGCGTCAAGAAACACAACATCATAAACTTTATTAGAGGATGCCAGCATGTCCACAGCGCTCATATTAAACAGGTTTATATCAAAAAGCTTATCAATCGGGCTTTTAAGCCCGTTTAAATAGCGTTTCGATACATACCGATAATATATATTATGTAAGAAGAGAAGAAAATCTTTTTGAGGATAATTTATATCATGTTCAAAAATAAAATGTCTAAAATGAGCCTTAAAATCGTTACTAAAAAATTGATTATAATTTTTATTATTTAATATATCAATCAAAAAATTATAATCAACAAAGTCGGAATTCATAACCTCATCAAATAATAATTTCAAAACAAGGTTTGAAATCATATATTCATCTTTGATTTTTAAAGGCTTTAAATTTTTTTTTGCTTTTTTTGCTTCAGGCAAATCAATTTCTAAGATGTTTTTATAATCAAATTTATTTTTTATAAAAGGTGATAACATCATCAAATTTTTGTTTAAATCAACAGCATCTATTGAAAATTTACAAGAATTTTTATCGTCATCTATCGTTTCGTTATATAATTTGGGTTCTTTGTCCAAATTCTTTTTCTCAATTTTATCGGCATCTACCAAATCGTTATATTTATTATTTGTTTCATTATTTTTATTGTATAAAATTTTATCAGTATATATCGTTTCGATATTATTTATGTTTTTCTTAGTTGTAGTTTTATCGGTATATATCGAATAGACTGTATTTTTTTCATAAGAAAGATTATTCATTAAAAATTGAATTAAACTTTTCGTATTATAACCGATTCCGTAACAAATATCTAAAAAGTTTATTTTATTTTTTGTTTTTAAATAATATTCGAGATTAGCGGGCAAAACAAATTTTTCATAACTTTCGGACAGGGCTCCGTAAACGGAATGATAAATATCGTTATCCTCTTTGCTATACAAACCCACGCTGCCGTCATTAGATATAAACGGATTGAAA
The DNA here is from genome assembly GCA_017476325.1 of bacterium. Classification (GTDB taxonomy): domain Bacteria; phylum Cyanobacteriota; class Vampirovibrionia; order Gastranaerophilales; family Gastranaerophilaceae; genus QHMH01. The sequence goes on from JAFUZZ010000043.1 coordinate 23,967, forward strand.
TCAAACATTAGAATATCTCTGTGTTTATCGTGTTCTTAAACTTAACGATATTGCCCTGGAACACAAGTTCGATATCGTCTAAAGAACCGTTTCTGTGTTTTGCGATTTTTATTAGAGCCTTACCCTGTTTATCAGGTTTTTTAGGGGTTTCGGACTCATCAACGCCTTCTCTGTCGGTGTAATAATCTTCCCTGTGAATAAACATAACAACGTCGGCATCTTGTTCGATTGAGCCTGATTCTCTCAAGTCCGAAAGCATAGGGATACGGTCTTTTCTTTGTTCTACCGCACGGGATAATTGAGACAGCGCAATGATTGGTACATTCAACTCTCTCGCTAATCCTTTTAAGCCTCTTGAAATCTTTGAAACCTGTTGCAAACGGTCATCCTTAGAGGAACCTTCCATTAATTGTAAATAGTCAATAACAATAAGACCTAAATCTTTTTCTTCCATTGCCAGACGACGACACTTTGCACGAATATCCGTCAGAGTGCAACCGCTTGTATCGTCAATATAAATGGGAGCATTAGCGAGAGCTTCCATAGCATCGGCAAGTTTTGTCCAGTCTTTGCTTGGAACATTCCCGGTTTTAATTTTTTGGTTTTCCACTTCAGCCTCAGAACTCATAAGCCTAATAGCAAGCTGCTGTTTTGACATTTCAAGAGAAAATATTGCAACCGGAACATTGTAACGTATAGCGGCATTTTGTGCAATATTTAATGCAAAAGCCGTTTTACCCATAGACGGACGTGCAGCAAGAATAATTAAATCCGAACGTTGAAGCCCGTTTGTCAGAGCATCCAAGTCCCTAAAGCCTGTCGGACATCCTGTCAATTCCCCTTTGTGATTTGAGCGGTATTCAATATTTTCATACGCTTGCAAAACCAAATCTTTAATATGTTGAATATCTTTTGACGCTTTTTTCGATGCAATGTCAAAAATAAGTTTTTCGGCAACATCAAGAGATTCTTCTGACGGATTAACGTTATAACCCTCAGAGACAATTTCCGCACCTGCAGTAATCAAAGCACGTTTAATAGATTTTTCCTGAACAATTTTTGCATAATATTCAATGTTTGAAGTTGTAATTGCCTTAAAAGACAAATCGTTAATAAATGCACGTCCTCCGACTGATTCAAGTTTATTATTGAGGTTTAAGACATCAGAAACCGTTACAATATCAATATTTTTATTGTTATTGTAAAGAGTAAGCATTGCCTCATAAACATCCCTGTGAGCGATTTTATAAAAACTTTGCGGAGAAATATATTCAACTACTTTTGATATTACGCGCTCGTTAATCAAAATTGCACCAAGAAGTGCTTCTTCCGCATCAACATCTTGCGGGATTAATTTTTGTTCTTTAACATCTTCCAACTTTGCCATAATTATATTTTAGCATAAAAATTAAAATAAAAAATGGGCATGAATTAATTCGTAAAAACTTCTAGTCCCCTTTTAAATATGTGCCGGTCTGTCCCTGTGTAAAAATCTAATTACAAACAGTTTCTAAAAAATTAACCGATTTAATTTGTTTTGCACAATGAAGTTGAACGTATTTTTTCAACATATCAAAACAAACAAGGCAAACTTTTTCTGTTGCTTTTCTTTCATATTGCAAGTGTTCCTCAAAATCGGAATTCAAAAGTTCAACCAAAAAATCTCTGATTTTATAATGTAGTTTTGTCGAAACAATCGTATCACTCAAACAATCTTGACAAATAACTCCTCCGCGATTGGCAGAAAAATAAATATCTTCTTTTTTAAGCGGTTTTTGACAGCACAAACAAGACTCAAATTCTATTCCAAATCCCGTAATTTGCATAAACTTTAATTGAAATTTCAAAACAGCAACCAAAACTTCTACCTTGTTTTCGGCGTTGGAAATTCTGTCCAGCGCTTTATACAAAACGTCATAAACCTCATTTGAACAAGGATCGTTTTCAACTCCAAAAGCCGCCGTAACTTCCGAAATATAAGACGAATACATAAGTTTATCCATATCTTCGCGGGTTTTACGAAAAGTATTTATTGACCTTGCCTCGCAAATAGTATTAAGATTTCTGCCGTTTGAAATCATCAATGAATTGGCAACAAGCAAATCCATTCTCGCGCCCAGTTTGCTTTTTGGCTTTTTACAACCTTTTGCCACTCCGCGAATAAGTCCGCTTTCTTTTGAATACATGACAATTATTTTATCGGACTCCGATAAATTATATGATTTCAAATTAATAGCATCAATATTTCTACATTTTTGTGCCACTAAATACCCCTTTAATCATTTGTTGTAATTCGATAGGATTTTCCGACATTGCAATAGCCTCATCTTCGGTAATCAAATCTTTTTGCAAAAGTTCATACAACGAGTCATTCATTGTTTTCATATTTTCAAAAGAGTTTCCTTTAATAAATTTATAAACTTCATCGGTCTTACCTTTTTTAATTAAATCGCTAATAGTAGGGGTATTTACCAAAATTTCGCAAGCAAGGTGACGAGTCTTTTTATCTTTACCTAAAACCAACTTTTGAGAAACAACGCCGACAAGAACTTCAGCAATTTCTTCCCTTACGTTTTCGCGAAATTCAGGTTTAAACATATTGATTATACGAGAAATTGTCTGAACAGAATCTTTTGTATGTAAAGTTGCAAAAACAAGAAGTCCTGTTTCAGCCGCTAATAAAGCATGGCGAACGCTGTCCTCATCCCGAATTTCACCAACGAGAATAACATCCGGGTCTTGACGCAAAGCATATTTAACCCCATCAGAAAAACATGTTGTATCAATTCCGATTTGACGTTGAGTAACAATGGATTTTTGGTTTGTAAACAAAAATTCGACAGGATCTTCAAGCGTAATTATGTGTTTTTGATAACGCTTATTAATTTCATTGATAAGAGATGCAAGTGTCGTAGATTTACCGCTGCCGGTTTTTCCCGTAACAAGCACAAGTCCTGCTTTTGCATCAATAAACTTATCAACATACTCAGGCAAACCGAGTTCTGTCGGAGTTTTAACGTTATACGGAATTACTCGGATGCTCAGTTTTGGTTTATTCATTTGAAAAGCAATGTTAATACGATAACGGGATATTCCTTTAACCTCATAAGAAAAATCAATATCCGTAAGATTTTTCACTTTCTCTTTTAAAATATCAGGAGTAAGAACATCTATTATATAAGTCATATCTTCGTACGACAATTTAGGCATATCAATTTTTACAATTCGACCGCCGATTCGAAGCATTGGGCGTTCATCAACCGTTAAATGAACATCTGACCCTCCGGTCTCAACAACGCGAGTTAAAAAAGAATCTACTTCAAACGCCATATCCTAAACCTCCACAATAATGATTTTAGCATATTAAAGAGATTTACACCCCAAAGTGTTACAAAAATTTATAATAAAAAAAATATGGGCTTACTAAAATAGCTGCCCATATTTGTAAATAAAGTTTATTCCCTTAGGTAATTCATGTTTCCATTCAATAAAATATACGCAGAACAAGTTTCACCGTTATATTCTATATCTGTAGCACTTTTTTTACATCCAACGGCACTTATTGTTCTGTTATCAGGAACAACTTTTCCATTTTTATTTGCATAGAATAAGAATGTATCCAATCCCATTTGATTAGGACCTTTTGGCCCGTTAATATCTACAATTAAATTTAGCGGAATTTCGGCATCTCCGGTTGTTCGCATTGTAATAGCAGAGCCATCTGTTAATAATATTTTATATCTGGCACTGTTTTGGAAATTCTCCCTATCTCTGCCATCCAAAAAGGTGTACATTCCATCATAAATACATCCTGTTCCGTTAACTCCGCAATCTTTAGAAATATTCAAATAAGGTTTTAAATATTCAGCAAGTTTATTAGCATCTTCAACCGCATCATCTCCATTACCCCAAGTAAAATGTAAATCCCATTTGTTAATTGAACCGTTATTTGCTTCTGCCATTGAAAACGCATTTGATAGAGTGTTATAAACTTTATTAACTTTTGCAACGATATCTTTTTCATCAGTTTTCTGCATCAAAGTCGGAATGGTAAGAGCTGCAACAACACCGATTATACCTAGGGTTATTAGAACTTCGGCTAAGGTAAAGCCCCTGAGGGGCACCAAAAGAGACCGCCTATTTCGCAAATTTTTGACGTAAGATATTAACACTAAAGCATGATGTTTCCAATCAAAAATTTGCCGGCGGTGCAGGAGCGCACTAATACAAAGGGTATCTTTCGCGTTTAATGTGGACTTAA
>JAFUZZ010000044.1 GCA_017476325.1 bacterium
AATCTGCTCAAACCCAATAATAACAGACCCTGATGTCTACCGACGACAGGCTCACACAAAAAATTTAAGATTCTGAAATAAATTCAGAATGACAAATTTTTTGGTTCGCTTTGTCATAAATTCAGGGTGACAAATTTTTTAGTTGATTGACTTTTTAGTCACCCTCCTCGTTTTTACATAATGATATATTACCAAAACATTGACGCAGGTTTAAACCAATACGCCGTTTTTGTGTTTCATATTAATAGCCGTTTTGTTAAATTTTCTAAGCAAAAATTTTTGTTCAAGTATTTGATTGTTTAATTTCAATACATCAGTACAATAGGATATATCATCGCTGTTTTTCAAATATTTAAGCAAACACTCTTCATTAAGATTCATAAAACCCCCTCTTTGTATTATCAATGATGCCAAAAATATTCGAAGAATACATCATCCTTTAGGTGCATTGTTGGGTCTAATCCCTCAATCATTTAATTGATGTTTGCTCCAAAAATACGAAAGGGGGAAACTTTAGTCCCCCTCCGTATTAAAATATTGTCTATAATTTATTTTTCAAATTATAAGCACATTTCTTCTTTAACAGTCATGATTCTGTTCATGTTAATGTTTTCAATCAAGCTTGAAATCATAGCGGTCATTTCGATGAAAGAACCAAGCTTGTTAACACAAGAACCAACACCAACTGCGCTTGCACCTGCAGCAAAAGCCATACCGACAGTAGCAGTTGTTAAACCTGAAGCTGTCATTACAGGGATTGATACATTTCTTGCAATTTCAATAGTGTTTGCCAATGTCATTTCTGCTGCTTGGATTAAACCTAATGTACCTTCATGGTTCATCATTTTTGCGCCTTCTGTTTGGATAAGGCTGATTCCCATTTTTTCAAGTTCTAAAGCTAAAGAAATTTGTTCGGAAATTTCTAAATTTGCCGGAATTGTAACTGAGAAAAATACTTCTTTGTTACCGATTAAAGATAAAGTTTCTTTTACCAAACTGATAATTTCCATGCTTGATAATGACATGTTCAAGGCTTCAAAGTTACCCAATTCGATTGCATCAGCACCCCAAGAAATTGCTTGAGCAAGTTCCATTGGTTTTACTGAAGATACGATTAACGGCAAATTTGTTAATTCTCTTGCCATATCAAAGATTTCTTTGTTTGCGCAAATATCAACCATGCTTGCGCCTGCTTTTTCTGCAGCCATTACAACATTTTTAACGTTTTCCATATCAAAGTTATTAATTCCTGCAATAACTTTTAACGCTCTTTTTTCTGCCATGTGGTTTTTGAATAAATCAATTCTCATCATTTTTTAATACCCTTTCTACTTGTGTAATACAAATCCACATAGATTATATCATTAAAATTTTAATTTTTGCAAGAATAATCAAAAAAATATCTTAATATTAATTGATATAAATGCTTTGATATATAAAAATACGTATGGGAAAGGGTTAAGATATGTTAAGAATAAAAAAATTAGCACTAAATATAATTATATTTTTTCAATTATTTACACCTGTTGTATTCTCTTTTGATGCGGATGAGGCAAGGGTTATACAAATTTATGAAAAAATATACCCGACCATTGTTAGTATTGATGCCCAATCTCCTTACGGAATATCATCGGGAACGGGATGTATTATTTCATCAAACGGCGGAATTTTAACAAGTTCGCATGTTATTGACAAATCCAAAGACATTGACGTTACTTTAAATAACGGTAAGGTTTATAAAGCAAAAGTCGTATCTGTTATGAATAATGACCTTGCACTTTTAAAAATTAATGCAAATGAGAATTTAAAAACCATAGAATTAGGAAATTCCGAAACTGTTAAAGTAGGGCAAAAAGTACTTGCTATAGGCAATCCGTTCGGCTTTTCAGGAACATTGACAAAGGGAATTGTTTCACGAATTGATTATGCAAAAAACAAAATTCAAACAGATGCAGCCATAAATCCCGGAAATTCAGGCGGTCCTATAATTAACTCCAGCGGAGAAGTTATCGGAATAAGCCAATCCATTTACAATCCTGACAATAATAAATCCAACATCGGAATTGGATTTGCCGTTCCCGTAAATTCGGCAAAAGACTTTATTAAACAGTGCAAGGCAAAGCACATATTATAAAATTGTGTTACTAAAGTTTACTTTAAGTTACAGTTTTACTTTTAAGGCTTGCAAAAATAATAAAAAAGATATAGAATAAGTTAAGGTCAAAAACAATTTGACGGTTCATTTTAAAATCAGGAGAGAGAGAACATGTTTGAAGATGAAAAACTTATTTGCGAAGAATGCGGGACAGAATTTGTTTTCACAGAGGGTGAACAACAATTTTTTGCTGAAAAAGGATTACTAAACAAGCCAAAAAGATGTGCTGCATGCAGAAAGGCTCATAAGAAAAACCACAGAAGAAAAATGCACGATGCAGTATGTTCAAAATGCGGAAAAGAAACAAAAGTTCCGTTTAAACCTATTGAAGGCAAAGAAGTCTTTTGTAAAGATTGTTTCAAATCATCAAAAGAAACGGCAGAATAAGTTTGTTTGATTGATAAAATCGAGGGCAGCAACAAAGTATAATGTCGCTGCCCTTGTTTTATTTAACTTAATATAAATTAAAAATTAATTACTAACACAAAGTGCTTTAGCATCGTCATTAAAATCCTTGGTTCCGATCAGACGTTCTCCGTTAAAAAACGATACGCCATAAACCTGACGTCCGTTTGAATTTTCTTTTTCCTCCGATGACCAAACCCAAAAATTACCACATCCCAGGGCAGTAGTAGAACATGATGGATATAAAGTTTCAAGTTGTGCTAAAGTTGGCAATGTCAACCCTTGCTCCTCACAATATTTTTTTGCTCCGTCAAAATAACTGTTTCCGTAACAATAACCCTCTGTAGAATATATGTAATATCCGTTCACTCCATTAACACGACAAACATCCATTGATGGATGAGCAGAAATTACCGAATCAGTATCTACTCCGCCATATTCACTACTTGCCATTGTCGGGGTTGTCCATATACCATTAATATTTATTAGAGTTATTGGAGTTTCAAGATTAGTTAGAGTGCAAGTATCTGCTCCCTCACATGCAGAAAGAACAGCATAAGTAGCTTTTTCCTTATCCGTTTTTTCCGTACATGTTCCGTCTATCATTTTGTGTGTAGATGCTACGCACTTAGTACAATTTGAATCAACACATCCGACAGGAATAGTTTCACCGTCAAAAAGTTTATGATGTGCCAAAATGTACGCTCCGCAATCAAGTCCCGTACTGCATGTGTCACTTTCACCGAGTGCTTTAAGTCCGTTTGGAGTCAGGTTGATTGTAAATCTGTCTTTGCCTGCCGTGTTCGGGCCTTTCTTTCCGTTCGTGTCGATTGTCAGTGTGTCACAAATGTTGTCTGTGCATGACTCGTCGAATATTCCGTATTTGAATTGTGAACCGTCCGCAAGGCACACGTTTTGAGTAAAGTTTGAGTCACCCGCGTTTGTGTCGCATCCTGTTGTTTTAAGATGA
>JAFUZZ010000045.1 GCA_017476325.1 bacterium
AATCTGCTCAAACCCAATAATAACAGACCCTGATGTCTACCGACGACAGGCTCACACAAAAAATTTAAGATTCTGAAATAAATTCAGAATGACAAATTTTTTGGTTCGCTTTGTCATAAATTCAGGGTGACAAATTTTTTACTTGATTGACTTTTTAGTCACCCTCTTTATTTTTATTAATCTTTATAAAATATCCGTCGGTTCAACATCAACTATTAGTTTAATATCTTTCGGCATCGTAATCTTACTCAAAAAACTCGAAATAAACTGATGTCCGCGCTCATCCATTTTGTTTTTAATGATTATTTGAAAACGATATTGGTTTCTTATTTTTTCTAAAACACAAGGTGTCGGTCCGAGGACTATTAACCGTTCCGAAATCCCAAATTTATCGATCATTTCGTTTAATCTCATTGCAATTTCCATTGCCGATTTTTCCGCTCTGAAAACATTTTCGCAGCTTAAAATTAACCTGAATACTTGTGCAAACGGCGGGTAATCAAATTCTTCGCGGGCAGCAATTTCTGTATCATAAAATGTCTTAAAATCTTGCCTTTGAGCAGAGTCTATTGCATAAAAATCAGGGTTATATGTTTGAAAAATAACCTTTCCTAAATATTTCCCGCGTCCTGAACGTCCCGCAACCTGTGTCAAAAGTTGAAACCCTCTCTCGGATGCCCTAAAATCAGGTAAATTAAAACTTTCATCCGCCGAAATTACTCCCACAAGCGTAACATTCGGATTATCCAGTCCCTTTGCTATCATTTGGGTTCCGATTAAGATATCAATTTCGCCCTTTTGAAATTTGTTCAAAAGTTCAATGTGTGCATTTTTTTTGTTTAAAATATCGCTGTCAATTCTTGCTACTCTTGCGGTTTTGAATAACTCTTTTACAAAAAGTTCTATTTTTTGTGTTCCGGTTCCGGAGTTATGTAGGGCGTCGGAGCCGCAATTCGGACATTCGGACGGAAAAGATTTTTCTCTTCCGCAGTAATGGCATTTTAAAACTCTGTCGACGCTGTGCCAAATCATTGGTACGGAACAGTGTTCGCACTCAATTACTTCTCCGCAGGCTTGGCATTGCGTATATGTCGAAAATCCGCGACGGTTAATTAAAAGTATGACTTGTTGACCTTTTTCAAGAGTTTCTTCTGTGGCAATTTGTAATTGTTTTGAAATAATCCCTCGGTAGGCGGCTTTTCCGTACTGCTGCATGTTTATTATTGTTGTTTTAGCAACAGGGGCATTATTAAATCGGTGCAGCATTTCAAAAAGGTTTCCTGAATTTAATGCTCGATAATACGTTTGAATATCCGGTGTTGCACTTCCGAGAACAAGTTTACAGTTATGAAATTCTGCCAATTTTCTTGCAACAACTCTTGCGTCATAACGAGGAGACGGATTTGTTTGTTTATAAGCGTTTTCGTGTTCCTCATCTATGATAATTAAACCGATATTTTGCAACGGGGCAAAAACGGCGGAGCGTACGCCGGCGAGAATTTTAATTTCATTTTTATAAAGTTTTTGCCAAACGTCGTATCTTTCACCGTCAGAAATACTGCTGTGCCAAATTGCGACATCGTTTATGCCGAATTTTTTTGCAAGTCGCTTTGTTAACTGTGATGCAAGCGCAATTTCCGGCGCAAGAAAAAGAACGTTTTTACCGCTGTCTATTGTATCTTTTATAAGTTTAAAATAAACTTCCGTTTTTCCCGATGCGGTTACGCCATGGATTAGTATTGGGAATTTATTGTCTTTTTTTCTTACGCCTTCATAAACTTTTTGTTGTTCGTGATTAAGTTCAAATAGTGGTTCTAAATTTTCTTTTGAGAATATTTCCAATGGGTTCCGAAAAATTTCTACGTCCAAAAGCTTTAAATAACCGCCAAGTTCAAGTTTTTTGATTGTGGCGCGGGTCGTTTTTGCCTCACGTTCAAAATCAACGAGGTTGCATTTCCCTTTTTCTTTTAACAAATTAATTATTTCTTTTTGACGTTTTGTAAGATTTTCTGTTGTTTTTTCTGTTACTGAAACTGATTTTTCAAGTTTTGAATTTTGCTCTGTTAGTTTTAGAGGAATTGCTGTGTTAATAACTGTTACAAAGTCGCACATGTAATAATTTGCAACCCATTCCAAGAGTTTCAAATAATCAAGTGAAAACAGAGGGTTTTCTTCAACAATGCGATTTATTTTTTTTGCTTTAATATTTTCGGGCAAATAGTCCGAAAATCCGACAACAAAAGCTTTAACAAGTCCCTGGCGTCCAAACGGAACAAGGACAAGTTGTCCAACTTTAATTATATCTTTCATATTATCAGGGATTAAATAAGAAAATGTTTTAACCCCAAGACCTTTTATATTAACAAGTACGAGTGCGAATTTTGACATTATATAAACTTTATCCTCGATTAGTTTTATTAAGACTTGAAAATTTTTAAACATGTTTTATAATGAGAATAAAGGCATGGGTGGCGAAAACACCCATCACCTGCGAACCTAATTAAATAAGTTCTTTAGTGTGAGAGTTAGTAAGAGTAATAATACTAGCTCTCTTTCGCTAATTTCAACTATCATTTTAACCTCCTTTCGTTAGTTAAAATGTGCTGAAATTTTCTGCCTGTATTCTGTTTTAAATATTATACTATTTGTTGTGAATGTACAAAAGCGTAATTTGATATTATTCTGCTAATTCTTTTTGGGCTTCTTCTATAGCATTTTTCAAGGTTTCAAGATTATCAGGAGAACAAGTTACACCTTTTTTTGTCGGAAGCCAAGAATCCCCTCCATCAGTTGTGTAAAAAATTCTCATATCAAGATATTTTCTCCCCTTAAATTCTTTAACTGCAATTTGTAATTGTTCGGTATCACTCCTTGATATCGTTGCTAACATTTTACCTTCATCTGCCATCTTATTTCTCCTCCTTTTAACCTGTAAATAAATTTTATCATGAAGAAAGCTACAAAGGTTTTATTACTTTTATATAATTTGTAAATATATGTAAACACAACTTGTGTGTAATTAGCAAATTAAAAATTTTTCATGATTTAATTAAAAGTGTAAAACATACAGTTTTTTAAAGGAGAAAAATGAAAATAATTAGAACTGAAAGTTTTAATATAAAAAAAATAAATATTGCTCCAAAAGCACAAAAGGTTTTGCCTGCATTGTTATTGGCAAATGCTCTTGTTGCTGGTGCAATAGTTGGAAATACTATTAAAAAGGGGGATTCTTTTCAACAGCAAACGGCTATTGAAAAACAAGAAGAACCTAAAAAATTAAATGCTATGGATCATATAAAGGGATTTTTAAAAACTTTTATGGGAGTTACTTTAGCAGAAATTCCGTTTTTATATGATTACAAAAGTGATTTTAAAAAGAAAGAAGAATCTGAACAAAAAATAAAACAAGAAGTTCAAAATACAACAAAATAATGGATATAAACAAAGAGGTCGCAATTTGAACTGAAACCCTAAAACTAGACAAAGTAAAAAAAGTCGGTTTTAGGGTTTTAATATATAAGGAGGAAAAAATGAAAAGAAAACCTTATACAGTTCAGGAAAAAGAAGAATTACTCAAATCAGATGCAATAGAAAAGGTAAATGATTATCAAGTAACATATTCTAACAA
>JAFUZZ010000046.1 GCA_017476325.1 bacterium
AAGAAACAAATGCAAAACTAGCAGCATGTGCAGGGGCATCAACATGTAAAATAAGTGATGACCTTACTCTATCAAAAATCGGAAATTATTGGACTACACCAACAATGACAAAAGACCAATGGGGCGGTGTTGATCCTGATTCGAAAATTCCTGCATACAAAAATAAATGTTTTATCAACGGCTCATGGGTTAAATCAAAAGATGGATATTGCTACGGAAACAGCTACTATGACGGAGCAAAGAAATATTGTGAATCTCAAGGCTTAAGACTACCAACAGTATCAGAACTTAGAACGCTTCAATCAACCTGTTCGACTAACGGACTCGGATGTGACGGTTTCTTTTGGTCTTCGGAGTTACTTGAAAACTCTGAGCGTGACGCATTGCTCGTGGATTTCTACGATGTCGACGGCGACTACTTTGCCGATCGAGACGGCGGCAGCGGCCATTACAATGCCTTTTGTGTAGGGGATTAGCGATAAGAAAGAAAATATTGGTCGCTTTATAGAACAGAAGGATTAGACAATCTCTGAGACAGTTATTACAACTGATAAGTCATAATCCTTCTGTTTATATTTAACTATTAAAAAACGCTATACAGGGCTTTACAAATAAAAGTGTTCTTGTTAAACTATGTATCAATAGGAGCCTATAATGTTTAATGAAACGAAAACTCATGAAATTACCGTTGACGTTGTAATTATTACAATCAAGGATGATGCCCTTAAAGTTTTGCTTGTTAAGAGAACAAATGAACCTTTTAAGGGGCGTTGGGCAATACCGGGAGGGTTTATCAGATTATCAGAAAATCTTGATGAGGCGGCTTTGCGCGTTTTGAAGGAGAAAACTAACGTTGACAACATCTATCTTGAGCAGTTATACACTTTTGGTGATCCGCTCAGAAGAACGGATGCCCGTGTCATTACATGCGCGTATTTTGCGTTAATTAGAGAAGAAGATGTTGATGTCTTTGACAGTGAAGATGTAACATGGCATGAAATTTATAATCTTCCGCCTCTTGCGTTTGACCACAAAGAGATTATTGAATATTCTTTGAAACGTACACGCGAAAGGCTTGAAATGTGTCCTGTTGCGTATCAGTTGTTGAATGAAAAATTCACTCTTACCGAAATGCAAAGAGCGTATGAACTTATTATGAACAAAGTTTTGGACAAGCGTAACTTTAGAAAAAAAGCGCTTGCATCTAAGGGTTTGAGAGAGTTGAGCGAATATTCCAAGGCTAAATCCAAACGTCCTGCGAAATTATACACATTTGATGAAATTTCTCTAAATTCTAAACGCGCTCATTTTATATCTAATAAAAAGAAAGTTTAAGAAAGGAATAGGTAGAAATGTTAACATTTATTTGGGCTTTACAATTTATAACGGCATTATTAATAATTTTGTTGGTATTAATGCACTCTCCAAAAGGCGATGGTATTGGAGGAATTGGCGGGGCAAGTCATTTGTTCTCATCTCAAAAAAGTGCGGAAGCGGGTTTAAATAAAATAACATTATTTTTAACTGTTATTTTTGTAATTTGTACATTTCTTTTGGGATTTGGTATAGTAAAATAGTTTTAAAACTACGAGGTATGCTGAAAAGTCAACCTTTGGCTAAAAGTATAAAAATCGACTAATACGAAAAAGGCTGTTTCTGTTGGTCCCCATCATGGGGTTGAAATTTTTAAAAATCCCTAACGCACTTAAAACCTTTCATTCCAATTCCGCATCGAACGCAGAGGACACCCTTCCATGTCATTGCGAGGAGTGCGTCAGCACGACGTCACAATCTTATGACATAGAAAAAAGAAAAGACATAGGATCGCGACGCTCCCGTTGGTCGCTCGCGATGACATGTATAGAGGACAAAAGCGAACGTAGCGGACTCTATTCCAATTCCGCATCGAGCGCAGAGGACACCCTTCCATGTCATTGCGAACCCGAACGAAGTGAGTGGTGTGGCAATCCTATGACATGGAAAAAAAGAAAAATCAAGACAACCAAATATGAAATTGTAATATGTCTTGCATAATATTCTTTAATGTCCATTTTTGTGTTACAATGTTTTCAAAAAGGAGATTAAAATGTCAGAAGAAATCAGAGCAAGCCACATTTTGGTTGAAACATTGGAAGAAGCACAAAAGATTAAAGATGAAATCGAAAAAGGCGAAAAAGATTTTGAACTTGCCGCCGCTGAATATTCACTTTGTCCGTCAGGTTCCGCAGGCGGGGATTTAGGATTTTTTGGCAGAGGCATGATGGTTAAACCGTTCGAAGAAGCTGCGTTTTCTCTTGAAAAAGGCGTTGTCTCCGAGCCCGTTAAAACTCAATTCGGCTATCACTTAATTATGGTTACTGATGCGGAATAATATGTTCTACGATTATTTACTTGTTAATTCTACAAACGAATTTTTAGAGGAATATACCGATTTGTCCGAAAATGCCCGCTATAAATTGACCGGTTTTTCAGGTTCAACAGGGGATGCTCTTTTGTCAAAATCAGGGAAAATTTTTCTTTTTGTCGATGGAAGATATCATGCTCAAGCGGATTTAGAAGTTGATCATTCTAAAGTGGAAGTTGTTAAGCTTCAAGTTGGAGAATCTTTTCTTGAAAAACTGTTTGATAAAATTGAACCAAATTCAACTTTTGCAATCGTCTCAAAGAAAAATTCTTATTACAGATATAAGCTGATTGAGGCTCTTGCGTTGAATAAACGTATAAAACCGATATTGTTAAATTCTGATCCGATTTTACCTTGTGTTGGCGATGCTCCGTCGGATAACTCTGTCAAAATTGACCTTGGAAAATCAACTTTGGAAAAGATTAAAGAACTTACAAAATATTTGAAAGATGATGATGCACTCTTCACTTCTAATCAGGAGGAAATTTCTTATTTGCTTAACAAACGGGATTTCTCAAAAAATTATTCGTCATCCGTTAAAAAACAAAAAATCATAATTACAAAACAAGGAATTTTTGACGAAAATTATAAAGTTAAAGGGCAGATATTTGCCGACGAAAAAACAACAAATGCTTATGATTTTTTAAGACTGAATGCTCGTTATCTTCCAAATAATCCTATTGCTTTGATGAAAGCCGTAAAATCTGCGGAAGAAATTGCTCACTATCAATACTGTTTTAATTGTGCCGATAATGCAGTCTTGGCAACAAAGAAATTTATTAATGAAAATGATAATCTTTCGGAATTTGATATTGCCCAAAAATTGGAAGAGAATTTTAAAAAGTTTGGGGCAAAATCTTTAAGTTTTAAATCTATTGTTGCAAAGGATAAAAATTCCGCACTTGCTCACTATTCCAAAAACTCTAAAAAAGAAGTTTTAAAAGACGGTTCCCTCGTCTTAATAGATTGCGGAGCGTACTATGACGGCGGGCTTGCAACCGATTGCACGAGAGTCTTTGTCAAAGGTCAGCCTTCTTCTCTTCAAAAAGAAGTCTATACGAAAGTTTTGAAAGCGTTTTTAAATGCTATTTCTTTTAACGTTACACCTCTGACAACCGGTTATGATTTGGATAAAATTGCAAGAGATATTTTAAACGGGATTAAACCACAAGGGTTTGAGTTTTCTCACTCTTTAGGACATGGCATAGGAATAAGCGTTCATGAAAATCCGCCGAGCCTTTCTCCGTCAGAAGTTGGCAAAGTTCCTTTAAAACCGAACATGTGCTTTACTATTGAGCCGGGTTTATACAACGCGGAACATTTTGGGATAAGACTCGAAAACTCTTGTTATCTTGATGAAAATTATCAAATTGTTTCTTTTTCAAAATTACCGTTTGAAGAAAAATTGATTGACTCTTCGCTGTTGACAGAGAAAGAAAAAGAGGTTCTTTCCCAATGGATGTAATAACAAGCGTTAATAACGAAACCGTTAAGGAATGTGCTAAACTTCAACAAAAAAAATATCGTGTTGAAAAATTTTTGCTGGAGGGATTAAAGCCTGTTAAGGAAGCAATTTCAAGCGGACTCAAGATTGACAGAATTTTCGTTAACCAAAATCGAAAAGATTTTGCGGAAGAATTTAAAAATTTTAATTTGATTTTGACGACGGAACCTATATTGAAAAAGCTTTCGACAACCGAAACCGCTCCGGAAATTGTTGCTGTTGCATATCAAAAAAAATTTGACGTTGATAATCTTAAAGGACTAAACAAAGTCATTTTACTTGAAAACATTAAGGATGCGGGTAATCTCGGAACTATTATTCGAACCGCAAAAGCACTTGATTTTGATGCGGTTGTGCTGTACGGGGAAACTGTAGATATTTATAATCCCAAAACCGTACGCTCTGCGGTCGGAAATCTGTGGAAACTTCCTGTAGTTCATATAAATGATTTTAAAACTCTAAAAAATATTTTTGGTGATTATGAACGCATTGCAACTTTACCAAAATCAGAACAAAAATTGGCTGAATTTACTCCCAAAATGCCGTTGTTGCTGATGTTTGGTTCGGAAGCGGATGGTTTGACTCAACCTCTTATTAAATTTGCATCCACGAGTTTAACAATAGAAATGAATAAAGATGTTGAATCTCTGAATTTAAGCATTTCGGCTGGCATTATTATGTATCAAATATCATCTTTTTAGAGGATGTTTATTTTGCGAAAAAAATTAAAATAATAATGTAATTTTTAATAAACGTCAGTAACGACACGAGTAGTAATCAAATGCAACAGGCGTAATAATTTGAGGTCGATAAGATATTTATTAAGAAATATTACAAAATTTTCAAGCTGATAAAAGTCTTGAAAACCATGTCGGGACATGGTTTTGAGCGGTTTAAGAAAAATTTAAAAGCCGCAAAAAATCAATTCTTTGCCATCGGGTAAAAAATAATGTATAATAGACATACGTTCTGTTTCGACAGGTCTTGTAAAAAGGGTAGGAAATGTATCAAGTAAAAGAGAAACTCTTAAAATTACAAGAAGAAATTGCACCTTATACACCAAATATAATCGCTGTAACCAAGTATTTTGGGGCTGACGGAATAGTGGAGGCTTATCAGGCGGGGTTAAGGAATTTTGGAGAATCAAGAATTCCTGAATCAATTAACAAAATTAATTCGTTGCCGCAAGAAATTCGTGAAAATTCTCAATTTCATCTTATAGGTCATCTTCAAACGAATAAAGTTAAGAAAGCAGTAGAAAATTTTGATTTTATTCATTCCGTAGATTCAAAAGAATTGGCTAAAAAAATATCAGAAGAGGCTTGTCGACAAGGTAAGGTTCAAAAGATATTTTTACAGGTAAACAATGCATGCGAGGTTCAGAAGTTCGGGTTTTCAAAAGAAGAGCTTTATCGTGATTTTGATGAAATAACGACTATGAAAAACCTTGAAGTTGTCGGGCTTATGAACATAGCACCGTTGACAGAGGACAAAGAAACTTTGAAAGCATTGTTTGATGAAATTCGATTAATTCAAAAAGATTTGGGGCTTAGAGAATTGTCTATGGGAATGAGCAACGATTATAAAGAGGCGGTGAAAACCGGGGCAACGTACATTAGAATAGGTAGAAAGTTATTTAGTTAGATATTGGAGGAAAAGCAAGTGGCTATTACGGAAAAAGTTAAATCATTAGTAGGGTTTTTGACATCAGGTTTTGAACGTGAGGACGATATGTTTGAAAGTATCGGAGAGGAATTAAGTACGGATTATCCTGTAGACAGAAATATGGCACTTGCACCTGAGTACTCTTACACACCGGAAAAACAAGAAAGGAATAATTTGAAAGTAGTAGCACATCCTGCATACAAAGGCTATGAAGTAGCAGTAGTAGAACCGAGAGCATTCGGTGAATGTACACAAATCGTGGCAAATTTAAAAGAGAATAAGACAATGATTGTTAACTTGCACTTGCTTGACAAAGAACAATCCCAAAGAACGATTGATTTTATTTGCGGAGCTGCACAAGCATTGAACGCAAAACCTAAAAAAGTTGGTGATACAGTGTTTGTTTTCACTCCGGCAAACGTAAAATTATCATTTGAACAAAGTACAGACGCTAATAATATTAGCGATGCGCTTTGGAATCAGGCTTAAAAACATATAGACGGTGAAAGTCCGTCAAGATTTAGTGATAGTTGTACTTTCTTTCAGGACACATTTTTGTGTCCTTTTTATTATTTAAAGCTTGATTTTTTTGAAACATGGTTTATAATAATAATGTTAATATAAAAAACGGAGGTATTTTATGAAAAATTTATTTACCCGAGCCGGGGGGGGGGGCGTTAGGTCTCAACATCAGTGAGGACGTGGATTTAGGTTTTCAGAATTGTGGGGCGTTAGGTTCCAAAGCTAGTAAAGACGCGGTTTTAAGTTCTCGGCATTGTGGGGCGTTAGGTTCCAATCTTAGCAAAGGCGCGGATTTTGCTCTTGAAAATTTTAATGGGGCATCAAAAACCCGTCATTCTGAAACGCCGAAGGCGGGTTCAGAATCTGTTAATGACCGTCATTTAAAGTCCGCATTAAACGCGAAAG